>CAMWUD010000178.1 GCA_947177365.1 uncultured Porphyromonadaceae bacterium
GTCCATATGGGGCCGTAGAAGCCGTTGATGGCGTTGTTCCAGATGCTGTTGTTGTATCCGTAGTAATACGGTCCGTAGTAGTCGGGGCCTGTGCTTATGCCGGTGCCTACATCCCACATCATGTCGGCGCAGGAGCTGAGTCCGGCTGCGAGCAGCGCTGCTGCCATGAGTGTAAGTATCTTGTTGCGTTTCATAGTGCTTTCTAATAAAGGTGTTTTATTAAATAACATCGCTGTGACGCAAAAAGATTTGGCTTCCGCCGTCAGTATTCCGAGAACAGTTTGGGTTTGATGCAGATGCCGAGGCGGAGCTGTGAGTGGAATTGCTTGTATGCGAGCAGGCCTTCGCCGTAGCCGTTGTAGTACTGAAGGAAGAGGTACTGGTTGTCGCGTTTGAACACTCGCCAGCCGAATTCCACTATGGTGTTGTAGTTGAAGTTCCAGCCTGCCCGCTTGGTGAGGGTCACCGAACCGGTGAAGCGCTGGTCGTTGCTCATCACTTGCATGCCCACCTGGTATATGCCGCAGTATTTGAGTATGTCCTTGTTGTTCATGCCGTCGATGATCGGGGCCCAGATTTTGCCGTGGACCATCAGGTTTTTGTCTATGAGTATGTTCGCGGCCAGCGACACTTTGTTCCATGAGCGTGAGTCGTCGCCGTCGCGGCCGTTGCTCTCGTGTTCAATCATCAGGGTGGCTTTGCCTATGAATTTGTTTTTCACGAAGAGCGGTTTGGTCAGGCCTATGCCGGGATTGAAATTGAGGTCGGTCATGGGCATGGAGTTCTCAAGCACGTTCCAGAAGCATTTCTGCGAGTAGAAGAGGTAGAGGTATGTGCCCCAGGGCAGTGTGGAGCGGGTCAGACGCTGCGCTATGGAAATCTGGAACTTTACGTTGGTGTTCTGCCGGGTTATCTTGGGGCCGATTGCCGGGCCGAAGATAAAGTAGTTGTCTTTGTACAGTCCGAAGTATGGCCGGTCGTCGAAGTCCTTGCGTATGCTGTCGGCGTCGAGCTTTTCGCCGTCTACAGAAATAATCTGGGCCTTGGCCGCCGCAGGGGCAGCCAAGGCCAGAATTAATATGATGAATATTCGCACAAATTGTTTCACTCCGCAAAGATACCATTTTTAGTGGAGAATGACAAGCGGATATTACTTTCGGACGAATTTTTCAGCGCAATCGGAGTAATCAGTTGTCGATTTTGTCTACTTCGAGGTCGCCCTGGAGGATTTCGTGCCAGGGCAGACCCTGACGGGCCACTTCCTCGAGGAAGGGATCGGGGTCGAATTCCTCTACGTTGTGTACGCCGGGTTTCACCCACTTGCCGGTGAGGAACATCATGGCGCCGGTCATGGCGGGCACACCGGTGGTGTAGCTCACGGCCTGCATGCCGGTTTCCTTGTAGGCGGCCTCATGCGAGCAGTTGTTGTAGATGTAGTAGGTCAGCGGCTTGCCTTCCTTGTCCAGACCGGCTATGCGGCAGCCGATGGAGGTTTCGCCGTGGTAGTTTTCGCCCAGGTCCTGGGGGTTGGGGAGCACGGCTTTGAGGAACTGCAGCGGCACGATTTTCACACCGTTGTAGTCCACCTCGTCGATGCGAGCCATGCCTATGTTCTGGATTACACGCAGATGGGTGAGATATTCCTGGCCGAAAGTCATCCAGAATCGAGCGCGCTTGATTGTGGGGTAGTTCAGCACGAGCGACTCGAGTTCCTCATGATAGAGCAGATACGACTCGCGCTGGCCTATATTGGGGTAGGTCAGAGGCATGTGGACTTCGAGCGGACCGGTTGTCACCCACTGACCGTCCTTGTAGTAGCGTCCGTTCTGGGTGATTTCGCGGATGTTGATTTCGGGGTTGAAGTTAGTGGCGAACGCCTTGCCGTGGTCACCGGCGTTGCAGTCCACGATGTCGAGATACTCCGGCTTGCTGAAATAGTGCTTTACGGCATATGCGGTGAACACGCCCGACACGCCCGGGTCGAAGCCGCAGCCGAGGATGGCTGTCAGACCGGCTTTCTCGAAGCGCTCGCGGTAGGCCCACTGCCATGAATATTCGAAGTGCGCTTCGTCTTTGGGTTCGTAGTTGGCGGTGTCGAGGTAGTTGACGCCGCACTGCAGGCAGGCTTCCATGATGGTGAGGTCCTGGTAGGGGAGTGCCACGTTTATCACCATGTCGGGTTTGTGGCGCTGCAGCAGTTCCACCAGCTGGGGCACTGAGTCGGCATCCACCGAGTCGGTGGCTATATCGTCGGCGCCTATTGCCTTCACGATGGCATCGCATTTCGATTTGGTGCGTGATGCAATCACGATTTCATTGAAAACCTGACGGTTCTGGGCGCATTTGTGTGCTACGACAGTGCCGACACCGCCTGCGCCGATAATGAGTACTTTCGACATTTTTTATTCTCTTATTTGGTTGTTTTTCTTTTTGTTCTTTTTGTCAAGGGCTATGCAGCCGAAGGTGAACAGTCCCAGCACTATCAGCAGCAGGGTCTGTGTGCCCATCACCAGGTTGGCGAAGGCTGCCGCAGGTGCCTGGGGCAGTCCGTAGATGCCTAAGGCGAATATTATGGCCCACTGCCAGGGGCCTATGCCGCCGTTCGACGGCACTCCCATCGATATGCTTGAGAGCACGAAGGCCACCAGTGCGGCCAGGATTCCGTGTCGTTCAAGCACTTCTGTGGTGAAGCCGAAGGCGTAGAATGCCAGATAGAGCTGTACGAAGTAGCAGCCCCACAGTCCGATGGTGAGCAGCAGCCAGCGGCCTTTGCCCTGCATGCTGGTTATAACGGAAAATCCTTGCCAGAGTTCGCGGAACTGCTGTTGTATTTTTTGTATTTTTTTGTTGTCGGATTTGTGGGCGATGAACCACCATGCCGCTGCAACCAGGGCGATGGCGGCGAGCCAGAGCCAGGGCGAGGATATCAGGGAGCTGATTCTGTCGACTGTGGCCGAGTTGTCGGCGAAGTAGGTCAGCAGTGCCCGCGATGCCAGCAGGAAGGTCACAAGTGTGATCAGAGCCACGGTGATGGTGTCGGCCAGACGGTCGGCCACCATCGAGCCGAATACGGTGGTGAACTGGGCCTGCTGGCGCTGGGCTATGTAGCCGGTGCGCCATACTTCGCCAAGGCGCGGAAACACCAGATTCACGGCGTAGGTGCCGAAGATACTCAGTACCAGGGCGAACAGCGGGGCGTTGATGCCGAGGGCGCGCAGCTGGATGCGCCAGCGCATGGCTCGGAACACGTGCGACAGCACGCTTATGCACAGTGCCATGGCTATCCATGTGAAGTTGCAGTCGCGCTTTATTATGGCGAGCATCTCGTTGAAGTCGATGCCGGTGAACATCAGGTAGCACAGTCCGATGGTGATTACCAGCGGCACTACGTATTTCAGCAGCATCATCAGCCATTTGTTTTTTTGCCCTTTTTCTTTCATGACGCAAAGTTACAAAAAAACATCCAAGCACACAAAGGCGCTTACAGCTGTATGTCGCAGCCGCCACGGCGGCTGCGGCGCTGTTCTTCGATTTTGGCCATTATGGCGAAGCGGTAGATGGCGTCGTGGACGGCATGTATGAATCCGGGCATGCCTTCGCGCCAGCCGCCTTTGAGCACATAGGTTTTGAAGAAGCGGAAGGGCGGCGAGAGGAATAGCTGCCAGCGGCGGTAGCGGGGTGCGCGGCGCTCTACTTCTATGTCGGTGTAGGTGTTCATCTTGGCGAAGGTCTGGCTTACGCTTTCGTTAGCCAGGTGGATGAATGCCAGGTCGCTGCGGCGGCGCGGAATCTTCATGAGCGGGCCTTGGTGTTGGGGGCGTGAGTGTACGTGCGCAGGCCATATAGTGCCTTCTTTGGGGAAAAGGCGCAGGATATAGTCGGGGTAGTAGCAGCGCATCCAGCGGCCCATGAAGTAGTTTTTTATGGGTATGAGCAGGCCGTGGGGTTCGGGGTGCTCTTCGATGTGCCGGCAGAGGTATTCGCGCAGGGCGGGGGGTACAATCTCATCGGCATCGACTTCGAGAATCCATGGGTTCCGGGCCTGTTCGATACCGAACTGGCGGTGGGGGTCGGCGTAGCGGTATCCTTCGCGTGGTTTTGTGATGAAGCGTACGTAGGGAAAGCTTTCGACGATGGCGCGTGTGGAGTCAGAGCTCTCGTTGTCGATTACGAGTACTTCGTCAAAGCCGTCGAGGGCCTGAAGCACCTTCTGCAGGTGTTTCTCGGCATTATAAGTATGTACAATTGCTGTTATCATTATTGCAGTTATAGGACAAAAGAACTATAGAACAAAAGAAGTTTTTAAGACTATAGAACAAAAGAACTATAGAACAATAGAAGTTTAAGGACTATAGAACTAATGGGATTTGTTCTTTGGATGATAAATTTTGCTTTTTAATCTGAAGGCAAAATCTTTGCTGCCATAGTTAATAAGAATACCCTTATCGTATCCTGTTGTTTGTAAGTAATTCACATGTGGGACGGGGTGCATTGTGAGTCTGTTGTTG
>CAMWUD010000179.1 GCA_947177365.1 uncultured Porphyromonadaceae bacterium
TGTCAGCTAATGCGGCAGCAGAGTGTCGGAATAATTGAGCAGAATCAGCCTGCCGTCAAGCGACAGCGGACGGTCGAACAAGGGGTAGAGAATCGGGCCGCCGTATACTTCCGTGTTGAGTTTCAGTATGCGTCCGGGACACATCATCTCGGCATGCGGCTTGATGCGGAAGCCGGGCGAATCGGAATGCGCCGATATGATTCGGAAGCCTTCGGAGGCTTCGCCCTCGCCTACTATGAAAGCGATCAGGGCGCTGCCGTTTATGGTGTAATAATATTTGCCGCCTACTTCAAGTATGTCGCGGTTGCGGAAGTCAAGTCCGATGAAGCCTTCGCCGTCCAGGCGTTCGGCAAGGTTGCGCACGGCCAGAAAGTTGCAGGGCGACGCATCCAGAAAGTCACAGAGGTCTCGTGTAAGAGGAGTCATTGTTCAGTATTTGATATTGTTTAAGGCTCGCAGTACGTTGCACAGCGGTTTGCTCCAGTATGAGCCGAAATCTTCCTTTACCAGAGCGAGCGCATCGTCGGCAAGGGATTCGGGTGCATCGCGCACGGTGTCGATGAAATTATATAATACCTGGAATATGTCGGCGAGTCCTTCGGACACGCTGGCGGCTATCGGTGTGTCGGAGTATTTCATGTCCTCCTCGAACACTTCAAGATAGGCGTCGTCTTCGCCGAGCACTTCCTCCATAGCCCTGCGCACCGACTCATAGTAGTCTTCGTCAAGAGCATCGGCCAGATATATGTCGGGGTCAATCACCTCGCAGTGCAAGTCAGTGGCGCTGATGTAAAGCCGTGGCAGCAGACGCAGCATGGTGTCGGTGAAATCGTCATGGCCGCTTTCGCGGGCATGTTCCACCGCCGCACAGTATTCGTTGCATAGAGCTATGAAAGCCAGAGAGTTTGTAGTCATTTCTTAAGGTATAATCCGTTTTCTCTAATATACTTGCACACTGCCGGAGGCACGAAGAAACTCATGTCTTTCCCTCTTGCAATGGCATCACGCACAAAGCTGCTCGAGAGATTCACCATCGGAGCCTCGACCACCTCGATTCCATCGGCATTCGGATTCTCCACCGGATAGCCGGGACGCGGATATATGATTACGCCATATTCATCGAGTATCCGCTGAT
Source organism: uncultured Porphyromonadaceae bacterium (assembly GCA_947177365.1). Classification (GTDB taxonomy): domain Bacteria; phylum Bacteroidota; class Bacteroidia; order Bacteroidales; family Muribaculaceae; genus CAG-873. The sequence goes on from CAMWUD010000179.1 coordinate 1,136, forward strand.
AGTCTTTCCAGCGGTCGAATGTCTGCCAGTTGTCGCTTCCGATTATGAGCCGGAACTCTTTCCTCGGATAGCGCCGTGTCAGCAGATCGAGGGTATCTATGGTATAACTCGGACGCGGCATTGAGAGTTCGATGTCGCAGATGTCGACATCCGTCGCCCCCTTAAGAGCTATCGAAAGCATCTGCAGCCGCTTCATGTCGGGCAACAGGCGCGACGGGTCTTTCAAAGGATTACGCGGCGAGAGCGTCAGCCATACCTGGTCGACATAGCCCCACTGTGCCAGATAGGATGCCAGCATCAGATGTCCGTTGTGTACCGGGTTGAACGAACCGCCGAGTATCCCGATGCGTTCCTTTGCCTGCTCCATCATGCAAGTGCGTTTGCTATTATGTCGTGCGTCTGTCCGACAGCCTGCTCAAGGTCGTCGTTCACTACTGCGTGGTCGAACTGCGGGGCTTTCGATATCTCGTATTCCGCACGGGCTACCCGCTGGTCTATGACCTCAGGCGAATCGGTTCCGCGACTTTCAAGACGACGGCGCAGCTCGCCTACCGACGGTGGCTGCACGAATATGGTTGTGGCTCTGTCGCCATAGAGTTTCTTGACATTTATGCCGCCGTTGACATCGATGTCGAGAATCACGTTTTCTCCCTTCTCCACGGCGTTGTCGATTTCGCTGCGCAGAGTGCCGTAATACCTGCCCGGATACACTTCTTCCCATTCTATGAAGCGTCCGTCGGCGATGGCGTCGCGGAACTCCTCGGTCGAAAGGAAGTGGTAATGTTCGCCGTTGCGTTCGCCTTCCCGGGGCTGACGGTTGGTCGCCGACACAGAGAAGCGCATATCCAGGTCACCGCCGTCGAAAAGACGGTTTATGATTGTGGACTTGCCGCATCCCGAAGGAGCGGATATAACAATAATCTTGCCTTCCATTTTTCAATATATCTATGAATCAAAGCACATTGAGCACCTGTTCCTTGATTTGTTCGAGTTCGTCTTTCATCATCACCACGATGCGCTGCATTTGGGCATGATTCGATTTGGAGCCGAGGGTGTTGATTTCGCGTCCCATCTCCTGGGCAATGAAGCCGAGTTTCTTGCCCTGCCCGGGCTGAGCCGACTCCATTGTCTCCATGAAGTAGCTCAGATGCTGTGTCAGACGCTGCTTTTCTTCATTGACATCGAGTTTCTCGATATAGAAAATCATTTCCTGCTCGAGACGCCCCTTGTCGATTTCCACCGATGGCAGCTTGCCCAGACCCTCCTCAAGACGCAGACGTATTTTCTCGACACGCTCCGCCTCAAACGGCTCGATCTGCGACAGCAGTTCGCCGATACGGCCGATACGGCTTGCAAAGAACTCTTCAAGACGACGGCCTTCCACACGGCGGTATTCCATCAGAGCATGAGTGGCTTCAATGGCTACACGCTTCAGTGTGGCGACTTCCTCGTCGGTAGCCTCGGCGCTTTCATTTTCGGCCTTCAGAGAGTCGGCGAAGCGCAGCAGCACCGCATACCAGTCGGACGGCTCAGGAATGCCAAGAGCCACGGAAGCCTCCACAAACTGACGCTTGTAAGCCTTCATGGCCTCTACATTAAGATGATTGGCGGTTTCCGAACCGAGAGTCTCGACGGTCAGCTGCATGTCGGCTTTGCCGCGCTGCAGTATGTGTCCGGCCTCATGACGCAGGTCAAGTTCCAGATGGCGGAAAGCCGAGGGCACTCTGACAGCCATGTCGAGCTGCTTGGAGTTCAGCGACTTGATTTCTGCTGTGAATTTTTTATTGCCGACTTCAGCCACAGCTTTTCCGAAGCCGGTCATTGACAATAGCATATGTGATTTATTGTATTTTTTAGATATATACAGTTTATAGATGTCTTTGTTAGATTGCAAAGATAAAAAACTTCGGTGGATTTTCAGTGTTTTTTTACAAAAAAAACAAAAAAATTATGTTCATAGGAAGAAAAAAACGCCCGCTCTGTGGTTTATTTTCTCAGTATGTTGTAACTTTGCAGACAGAGAGAACGCAGCCCGATGCGTTCTTATCCTTCTATATATCCGCACTTATGGCAGTAATACTCAACATAGAAACATCAACAACGGTATGCTCCGCAGCCCTTACAGCCGAGGGCATGGTGCTGAAGCACTTCGAGGAATTCGAGGCCCGCAACCACGCGGCGCTTCTGAGCGACTTCATCAAAGGCTGTCTCGACCATGCGGCCGACCACGAGCTTAAGCTCGATGCCATAGCCGTAAGCATCGGCCCGGGCAGCTACACAGGACTGCGTATTGGTCTGAGCGAGGCCAAAGGTCTGGCATACGCCCTCGAAACGCCACTCATCGGTGTAAGCACACTGAAGCTTCTGGCCACACGCGTGATGTTCTCTTCGCTCGACATCGACCCCGATTCCATATTCGTGCCCATGATCGATGCCCGCAGAATGGAAGTTTTCACCGGCGCATACGATTTCGCCCTCGAAACTCTCCTGGAACCTCAGCCGCTCATTCTCGATGCCGACAGCTATGCCGGACTTCTGGCCACCGGACGCCCGATGCTCTACTTCGGCGACGGAGCCGCCAAGGCTCAAAACGTGATAACGGCACCGAACGCACGTTTCGTGCCCGACGTGGTGCCGCTGGCTGTCGACATGCTTCCGCTGGCCGAACTCGCATGGAGCCGCCGCGAATTTCTCGACCTGGCATACTCCGTGCCGGCTTACCTGAAATCGTTTCAGGCCACCAAGGCAAAAAATCCTCTCGACGTATAAATATCCAACATATAACACATCAATTATATGGCAACTAAACCATTTGAATATCAGCCGATGTTTCCGCTCGGACCCGACACCACCGAGTACTACCACCTGACATCGGACTACGTAAAAACCGAAAACTGGGGCGGACATGAATTCCTCGTGGTCGATCCCGAAGCTCTCACCGTACTGGCCCGTCAGGCCACACACGACAACGCATTCATGCTGCGCCGCGAACACAACGCCATGGTTGCGAAAATTCTTCAGGATCCCGAGGCAAGCGAGAACGACAAGTTCGTGGCTCTGACCATGCTGCGCAACGCTGAAGTTGCGGCAAAAGGACAGCTCCCCTTCTGCCAGGACACCGGCACCGCCATCATCCACGGCGAAAAAGGACAGCGCGTTTACACAGGCGACGACGATGAAGCCCGTCTGTCGAAAGGCGTATACCTGACTTATACCACCGACAACCTCCGCTACAGCCAGAACGCGCCTCTGAACATGTACGACGAAGTCAACACCGGCTGCAACCTCCCCGCCCAGATTGACCTCCACGCTGCCGAAGGCGACGAATACCACTTCCTGTTCGTAGCCAAAGGCGGCGGCTCGGCCAAC
>CAMWUD010000180.1 GCA_947177365.1 uncultured Porphyromonadaceae bacterium
GCCTGCAGCCCGAGCCGTGGGAGGAATATACTGTATTGCACTTTGATTTCTCCGGACGCAATTACGATTCGGCAGATGTACTTAGGAATAAATTGGTACGTGCGCTGGCAGGCTATGAGCAGCAACTGGACATAACTCCCTTAGATGATGATATATCCGGGCGATTCAGTGAGATTGTACAGACCTCATACGAACGTACCGGCCGGGGTGTCGTAATCCTGATTGATGAGTACGACAACCCAATTACCTCGGCTATTGGCAAGCCGGAGCTGCAGGAAGAGTTGCGAAATATTCTCTACGGTTTCTACTCTTCATTCAAGTCGCTCGACCAATACATCCATTTCTGTATGCTGACAGGTGTAAGCAAGTACGGCCAGATGTCGGTGTTCAGCGGGCTCAACAATTTGTCGGATATATCTTTCGACGATGAGTTTGCTGCTATATGTGGCATTACAGAGGAAGAACTGCATACTGAACTGAATGAGGGAGTAGAGAAATTGGCAACAAAACTCAAAGTTGATACTGAAGAGGCCTACCTCCGCCTTAAAAAAAATTACGACGGTTATCATTTCTCGGAGGAATTAATCGACGTCTACAATCCTTTCAGCATCATAAACGCATTGGCGAAATCCACTATCCAGAATTACTGGGCATCCACCGGAACTCCGACCATGCTGATAAAACTTTTGGAGACGAGGGATTTTGACCTCAGTAAACTCAATGGTGCTGAAGCATCGTTGGATGAACTTGGTAATATCTACGGTCCGCGAATCGATCCGAAGGCACTGTTCTATCAGACCGGCTATCTGACAATAAAGGCCTACGACCCTGAATATCAGTCGTACTTCCTTGGTTTTCCCAACATTGAAGTTGAACGAACCTTCATGGACAAACTTCTCGAAACGTACACCGAGGAGAATACGAACCCTATTGCGCGAGAGATACCGCGAGCCCTCCGCCGCGGGGATGTCCAGAGTGTTATAGACCTGCTGAAGTCTTTCCTTGCCGGCATTCCCTATGACCTGCGCAAGCGGGTGGCCAAGTATGAGAATTATTACCACACAATATTGTATGCCATATTCGCTCTGATCGGCACGGAGGTAGCTGCCGAACATCATACCTCGCGGGGCAGTATCGACCTGATAATACGCACGAAGGATTACATCTACATTCTCGAACTGAAGGTCAACGGCACAGCCGAGGAGGCTATCGCGCAGATTCACGAGAAAGGTTATGCCGCTCCCTTTGCCAACGACCCCCGCAAGACCATCCTCATCGGTCTGGGTTTCAGCAAAGATACCAATACCATCACCTCCGACAAGGTGGAGCCGCCCGTCGAGTGCACACGCCGCCTACGGCCCGACCTAATCAAATAGAACGGTCGGAGCCGTAGGTCATAATGGCGCTTATTCAGCGGAAAAGCTCCAGCCGAGCGACAGCTCGAACACGTGCGGGCGTACTGAGTATCCGTACATGCTGGCTTGTGATGAAATTGGCAGGGAATAAGCTCCCTTTATGACAAAACGTTCGAAGTGGTACGCCAGACCGAATTGCCAGGCGGCGCTGACGGCCTTGAATTCATTTAGCATAGGCACACATAAAGCTGTGTGTCCAAACAGGCTGGTGTTCATGCGGGGGCCTGTAAAGATTGTAAACTGAGTGCGCGTAAATTTAATTGAATAAGCGGCGGATGCACGCAGAACCAGCGTCGTATTCCAGTCATGATCGGTTGATTGCCATTCCAAACCACCTTCAGGCATAAATGAAAAGCCGTGTCCGACAGGGAGGTCGAAGGCGAGAGTGGCAAGGACTCCGTTTCCCTTCAGCATTCCTTTGTAGATGCCGGTATATCCTGCCGTAAGGTCAAAGCGTTTGTGCTGAGCCATGGCATTATCGGCAGTAATAATGCTGCCTGCGAGTATGGCTGTTGCCATACATATTTTAGATAAATTCTTCATTGGTGGGATTTGGATTTTTGGGGTTGTACACTGCGTTTAAATTTCGCAAATTAACACAAAAATTTTTTAAAAGTCAATAGGTGTACTAAAAAAACAGTTTAGCGGTGGTGTATATGTTTGAATAACAGGGTTGTGTGATTGAGCTATGTACTGAATTTTTGTGAGGTCGAATCGTGCGTATGGCCGTTTTTAAGATTAATCTGAATCAAGTAGCAAACAAGAAGAGCCGATACATTTCGTATCGGCTCTTCTTGTTTGCTGAGAGAAAGTGTTGTGGAATTATTTTCCGGCCTTCGGCTTGAGATTTATTTCCGGAAGCGGTTCAAGACCACGGTTGCGGAGCAGGGCGTCAACGCTGGGTTCGTGGCCGCGGAAATTCACGTAGAGTTCCATCGGGTCAACCGAACCGCCCTTTTCGAGTACGTTCTCGCGGAACTTGGCAGCAGTCTCGGGGTCGAAGATGCCCTTCTCCTTGAACAGCTCGAAGCCGTCCGAGTCAAGAACCTCTGCCCAGAGATAAGTGTAGTAACCCGAAGAATACTCATCGCTGCCGAACACGTGCTTGAAGTAAGGAGCACGATAGCGGTAGGTGAGTTCGGCGGGCATGCCAAGCTGCTCGTCGACCTGCTTCATGAATGCTTCAACATCGACATCACCATCGGGGTTGAGTTTGCCGAACTGGAGGTCAAGCAGAGCGGCGCCGGCAAGTTCGGCGGTGGTGAAGCCCTGGTTATGGGTCGAGGCTGCCTGAAGCTTCTGAATCAGTTCATCGGGGATAGTGTCGCCGGTCACGTAGTGGTGGGCGTAGGTGCGGAGAAGTTCCGGTTCGAGCGCCCAGTGCTCGTGAATCTGCGAGGGGAGTTCCACAAAGTCGCGGTCGACGTTTGTGCCGGCCTGGCTTTTGTAGCGTGCGCGGGTGAGCATGCCGTGAAGGCCGTGTCCGAACTCGTGGAACAGAGTCTCAACTTCGTCGAGAGTGAGCAGCGAGGGAGTATCGGCTGTCGGGCGGGAGAAATTGCCTACATTGTAGACGATAGGACGTGAAGACACGCTGTCGTTTGACCAGGAAGACTTGAACTCGCTCATCCATGCGCCCTGACGCTTGCTGGGGCGCTGGAAATAGTCGGTCATGAATACAGCCAGATGTTCGCCAGTCTTGCCGTCGGTAACGTCGTAGACGGTCACAGAGGGGTCGTATTTGGGAGCATCAGGCATTTCGGTGAAGCGGATGTCGTAGAGTTTCTCGGCCATGGTGAATATACCTTTGCGTACAGAGTCCACGGCGAAGTATTCACGGACTTTGGATTCGTCGAGGTCGTATTTCTGCTTGCGTACTTTCTCGGCGTAATAGTAATAGTCGTAAGGAGCGATTTTGAAGTCGGCGCCTTCAGCATTGGCGAGAGCCTGCATTTCGGCCACTTCTTCATGAACACGTTTTACGGCGGGGCGCCAGATTTTCATAAGCAGGTCTTCTGCGGCCTGAGTAGTATGAGCCATCACCTTGCTTGTCTGGAGCGAACCGAAGTCGGGGTAGCCGAGGAGTTTCGCTTTCTGAGAGCGCAGTTTGAGAATGTCGCTGATTACAGGCAGGTTGTTGGTCTCGCCGGAAGTGGCCAGAGTGGTGTAGCCTTCGTATACCTTGCGGCGGAGTTCGCGGTTGTCGGCATACTGAAGCAGGGGCAGACGGCTTGGGGCATGGAGAGTGAACACCCAGTGTCCATCGCCGAGTCCGCGGTTTTTGGCTTCTTCGGCTGCCACGGCGATGCTTGATGCGGGCAGGCCGGAGAGCTCCTCTTCCTTGTCGACCACGACAGCGAAAGAGTTGGTGGCTTCGAGGAGGTTTTTGTTGAATTTCAGATAGAGACCCGAGAGGCGGGTGTTGATGTCGGAGAGTTCTTTCTTTTTGGCTTCGGACAGCAGGGCGCCGTTGTTGACGAAGTCCTTGTAAGTTTCTTCCACCAGACGTTTCTGGTCGGATGCGAGGCCGAGCTTGTCGCGTTGGTCATAGAGGTATTTTACGCGTTCGAAGAGTTTGGAGTTCATCTTCACCTGGTCTTCGTGCTGAGAGTAGAGAGGCATGAATTCCTCCGAGATGGCCTGCAGGGAGTCGTTCGAGTTTGATTCGGTAAGTGCGCCGAACACGTATACAACCTTTTCAAGCACTTCGCCGGAGCGGTCGAGTGCCAGGATGGTGTTGTCGAAGGTAGGAGTGTCGGGATTGTCGATGATGGCCTGGATTTCCTGGTCGTGCAGTCTTATGCCTTCGCGCAGCGCCGGGAGGTAGTCGTCGGCGGTGATGCGGTCGAACGGCGGGATTTCGTAGGGAGTGTCGTAGGCCTCCAGGAACGGATTGACGCGTTTGGAGTCGGTACACTGATAGCCAGCCGCCCCGATGAGGGCTATGGCAGCCATTGCAATGAATTTGTTCATGATACGAGGTTATTGGAAATAGAAAAATTATTAAAAAGGGGCGTATCAGCAATTCTGAGACGCCCCTTCGAGTA
>CAMWUD010000181.1 GCA_947177365.1 uncultured Porphyromonadaceae bacterium
CTGCGAAAAAATATGCAACCCTGACGTTAACATTTATTGTCGAACCGGCTCTAAAACATGATTAAAACAATCCATAATATAATGAGAGTCGGTTCGGCGGCTGTGGTGAAAACTGTTGCAGTCGCTGCATTGATGGCAGGAGTACATGCCTCTTCGATGGCGATTTGCAGCGTGGAGCCTGACAGCGTGAGCCGGTCGGCGACTGCACTTCCGCCGGAATCGCAGTCGGTCGGACTTGTGCTGAGCGGAGGCGGAGCGAAAGGCATAGCGCATATAGGAGTGATACGTGCACTTGAGGATGCCGGCATTCCGATTGACTATGTGGCCGGAACATCGATGGGAGCCATAGTCGGAGGTCTGTATAGCGCAGGCTATACCACCGATGAGATGCTTGAGCTGATACTTTCCAAAGGCTTTTCATATTGGTCGACCGGCAAAATCGATCCGGCGCTGAGCTATAATTTCATCAAGCCCGAGCCGGAGCCATCGATGTTCAGTTTCAGTGTCGGCGGCAAGGCAGACAGCATACAGTCGGCTGTGCCTGCCTCATTGATATCGCCGATACCGATGAATTTCGCGTTCATGGAGCTGTTTTCCGGTTTTACAGCGCAGACCGGGGGCGATTTCAATCGTCTGATGATTCCGTTCCGCTGTGTGGCTTCGGATGTGAAGGCCCACCACAAGGTGGTATTGGATCATGGCAGTCTTGGCGACGCCATACGCTCTTCAATGAGTTTCCCAGTAGTGTTCCAGCCCACGGAGTTCGAGGGCATGCTGCTTTACGACGGTGGTATATATGATAATTTCCCTGTAGATGTGATGCGGGCCGAATTCGCTCCCGACATTATGATAGGGGTGGATGTGTCGTCTTCCGACAGTGGCCCGCAGACATCGCTTCTCGACCAGATAGAGAATCTGGTGGTGCAGAATGCTGATTACAGTCTTCCGGCGGAGGAGGGGATAAAAATCCGGGTTGATGTGGAGCAGTTCGGGCTTCTTGACTTTCCGCAGGCCCGGGAAATCTACCGCATAGGCTATGACAAGGCTATGTCGATGATTGACAGCATATGCAGCCGGGTGCGGAGCCGTACGCCGTCAGAGACAAGGCGTCTGCGCCGGGAGGTTTTTAAATCGCAGACTCCATATCTGCGCTTCGACAGTGTAAGTGTGAGCGGAGCTTCTGCCGGTCAGAATGAATATATCGCACGGCTGTTCGAGCCTCAGAAGTCCGATACTATAGGGGTCAGCCGCGCGAGGGAGGCGTTCTATCAGGCGGTATCGTCGGGAAAGATACGCAATCTGGGTGTGAAGGCCGATTACAATAAAGACAGCGGCCTGTTCAATCTGAATCTCGATGCTTCGGTGAAAGATGATTACCGGATAGGTCTCGGCGGGTGGATTACATCATCGGTCAACAGCTACATACATCTGTCGGCGGGATATTCGCGACTGAGTTTCAATTCGCTGGCGGCGGACGTCAATGCGTGGATTGGTCAGAGTTATATGGCTGCAACGCTGAACGGACGCATATTTCTGCGAACCGGCATACCCACGTCGCTTGCTGTGCAGGGAGTGGTGAGCCGCAAGCGGATGGGCGAGGACGACCGTTTCTTCTTTGAAGATTCCACGCCCGCATTTGTACTTGACTATCAGTATTTCGGCCGTCTGCGCTGGAGTGCTCCCGCTGGACGCTCCGGAGTGGTTGAACTTGGTGCAGGCTACGGACATCTGTACGACAGTTTCTATCAGCCCGGCGAGACATACGACCTGCTGCGCGGGCGGGAGCGTTCGTATCATAACCTCGGTCAGATATATCTCAGATATACAGCCAATACACTCTCATCGCCCGATTATCCGCAGAGCGGCTACAGCTATGATGCGGCGCTGATGGGAGTCAGCGGGCGTTACCACATGGACAGCAGGCTCGGTCCTCAATACGACATATCCGATACTAATCAGAGCTGGTTGCAGCTGAATCTGCGCTGTTGCCACTATGCGGAGTTGTGCCGGCATTTCTCGCTTGGAATAGAGGGAGATGCGATGCTGTCTACCCGTGGTCTGTATGAAAAAAGTTACGCGGCTACAATCGTGTCGGCGCCACAGTTTTGTCCGACACCATCGTGCAGCAACAGTTTCAATCCCGGGCTGAGAGCCTACAGCTATATCGGTCTGGGTCTGGTGCCGGTCTATCGCTATAACGAGAATCTGAGTTTGCGTCTGAGTGCCGACGGCTTCATTCCGTTGCGAAAGATATGCCGTGAAGCGACAGGCTCCGGAGGCTTTGGGGCACGATATGGCGCGTGGTTCTCCGACCCTCAATTTTTCTGTGAACTTGCAGCAGTATACAGCTTTCCGTTCGCCACCCTGAGCGCGTATGCCAATTATTGCACCTCGCCGGCGCGAAACTGGAATCTCGGGATAGCCTTCGGCATATTCCTTCAGGCGCCGGATTTCTTGAGATAAGATTTGCAGGAATAATATATTTTTGTTAATTTTGCAGGCATAATCAAAAAAACTTCACTATGAAAATAGCAGTTGCCGGTACTGGCTATGTAGGCTTGAGTATCGCTACTTTATTGGCACAACACAACAACGTCACTGCTGTGGATGTCGTACCGGAAAAGGTTGAAATGATCAACCTCCGGATATCTCCCATACAGGACGAATATATAGAAAAATATCTTTCAGAAAAAAAACTCGAACTGACCGCTACGCTCGACGGAACATCGGCATATCGTGACGCTCAGTTCATAATCATAGCGGTTCCGACCAATTACGACCCGGTACGGAATTATTTCGACACAAGCCATATCGAGGAAGTAATAGACCTTGTGCTTGACGTTAATCCGGAGGCAGTGATGGTGATAAAATCGACCATACCGGTAGGCTATTGCCGTTCGCTGTATCTGAAATACTACCGGAAAGGCGTGCGTCGCCTGAATCTGCTGTTCGCTCCGGAATTCCTGCGAGAGAGCAAGGCTCTATACGACAATCTCTATCCGTCGAGAATCATAGTGGGTATTCCAAAAATAATAGAGAACAGTGAATTTGACGAAGAAAACGCTGCCATCTCTGCGATTGCCGATACCGGACTCCTTGCGCAGGCAGCCCGCACGTTTGCGGAAATGCTGCAGGAGGGGGCGCTTAAGAAAGACATACCCGTACTTTACATGGGCATGAAAGAGGCAGAGGCGGTAAAGCTCTTCGCCAACACCTATCTTGCGCTTCGTGTGAGCTATTTCAACGAACTTGATACATATGCCGAGGTCAAGGGGCTTGATTCCAAGGCGATAATCGAAGGCATAGGCCTTGACCCGCGCATAGGCACCCACTATAACAATCCGTCGTTCGGCTACGGAGGATACTGCCTGCCCAAAGACACCAAGCAGTTGCTTGCCAATTATGCCGATGTGCCGCAGAATATGATGAGCGCCATAGTGGAGAGCAACCGTACACGCAAAGATTTCATCGCCGACCAGGTGTTGAAAAAGGCCGGATATTATGCCTACAGCAGCGCCAACACCTATGGACATGCGCCCGAGCGCGACTGTGTGATAGGTATATACCGGCTGACGATGAAATCGAACAGCGACAACTTCCGTCAGTCATCGATTCAGGGAGTGATGAAGCGCATCAAAGCCAAGGGAGCCAGTGTTGTCATCTATGAGCCTACACTCGAGGATGGCACGAGGTTTTTCGGCAGTCTTGTGGTCAACGACCTCAATGAATTTAAGAAACAGTCGGCAGTAATCATAGCCAACCGGTATTGCGAGGAATTGAACGATGTAGCAGAGAAAATTTATACGCGCGATTTGTTCTCAAGAGACTGACTGAAATATGAAGAAAAAAAAGATTCTTGCAGTGGCGTCGATGGGAGGTCATTGGATTCAGCTTCTGCGAATAATGCGTTGTCTTGAGAATGAATATGACGTGGTGTATTGTTCGACCAATGAAAAATACGGCACGATGGCCGGCGGTCATGAATTCTATGTCACTGAAGATTTCAACCGTAAAAACATGTGGCGCCTTCTGCCTGCCTTCGTACGCCAATACAGAATGCTGGGAAAAATCCGTCCGGATGTGCTGTTGACCACAGGAGCGGCGCCTGGGCTGGCTTTCCTGCTTGCCGCAAGATTGCGCGGCATACGCACGATATGGATAGACTCCATCGCCAATGTCGACAGAATGTCGCAGAGCGGGAAAATAGCTACACGTATTGCAAGCCGTACTTACACACAATGGCCGTCGCTTGCCGGTGATAAAGTCGTATATGCAGGCAATGTATTTGGTGATTCTGAAAAATAGATTAAAATGATTTTTGTTACAGTTGGCACACAGGAGCCATTCGACCGATTTCTGCGTATTATCGACAAACTTGCC
>CAMWUD010000182.1 GCA_947177365.1 uncultured Porphyromonadaceae bacterium
CCCTTGAACGGTCCGATTCACGCAACGGCACTCCAAACCTTCAATCAGATTATATTTCTGATGCAGGTGCATCAAGATTGCCGGAAACCGCTTTGCAGTAGAGATGGTCCGCGGAGCATCCGGAAAAAAAGCCAGATCTCATCAAACTGTGGGTACGCTCCGTGGAGGGGCGCTATAGTTTGATGAGATCTGGCTTTTTTGATACACCTCAGTCGCCGCGCCTGTACGCGACACGGCGATGACGCGTATCAGAGTTTTTCTATATTCCGGATTTTTGCATCCGGTTTAAGGTAATCAACTGAAAACGCGATATCCAGCTCGATGTCAGAAAGAATTGAACTGATAAATTCAGTACCCTTTTGATTGAGCTGGTCTTCATCGATTATTATAGCCACATTACCGATCTGTGCCCAGATTCCGGAATCAGCATTGTACTCATAATAAACTTCCGGCGCCGCTTTAAGCACTGCTATGATATTCGCCCCCTTTTCGATTTTCACACCATCGGCAGAAACCGCGTCCACAGAATCAGATTCATCTCCGCCCTGATAAACAGGTTCCGGTTCAGACGCTTCCACCTGGTCGGATTCGGCCTTGGCAGAGACCTCGTTTGATGCTGCCCCTGCATTATACTCAGATTTCGTGACAAGCATTATAGACCGGGTGTCGGCTATCTGACGCGCCATATCGGCACTTTCAGCACCCTTGCTTGATGTCAGGTTGAAGCCCACAGTAATCTTCCCGTTGTTATATCCGGCCACCGATTTATAAATGACCTTATCGCCATTCATAAAGAAGAAATATGGTGTTTCATCCGGAGTGCCGTCAGCTTCTACCGTTATTACGATGTTAGCCATATTCTCCTGGGCTTTGACAGTCGTAAAAGTAGCTGATGTTATTTTGATGCCCAGAGCGGCAGATGCCTGGCACTCTATTTCCTTGCCCTGGAGTTTTTCTCCAAGGGCAGCGGCTTTATCGGCAAGCCTTTCGTTTTCGCCCTTTATGCGTTCTGCGGTGGCCGCAGCCTTTTCCTGAAGAAGCCCCTGCTCTTCGCGCGAAGCTTTGTAAACAGCCTGGAAGGCATCGAATACTTCCTGGTTGTTGTCTGCCATTTCGGCATAGACGTCTGCCAAATCCTTGAGCGGAGTAGAGCCTCCTGAGCATCCTGTCAGCAGGAGAACCCCGGCTATGATGCTGATAATTGCTGAGATTGTTTTCATAAGCTTAAAGTTTTATAGGTAATTGTTCAAAAATTTTTATATCAACCGGTCTTCTTTTTCAATGGTCACATGTTGGATTTCGGTGCGTCTTTCCATGCGAATTCAGCCTTGCCCACAGAACTACCTTCGCCATCTTCTATTTCGGTATAGACCATCTGGATGGGGCGGTTCATGCTGTCAAACGAATAATCGAACTTTGACGAAAAGGTATATCGTTGCCCGCCGTCAATTTCAGTAGCCGTAGTCGAAGCGATAAGATGCTTTGTAGGGATGCCTAACAATCCGCAGTAATAGAATAATTCCATACTATCCATGTCAATCCACAACTGTGTGTCAAACATCATAAGGCGCCCTGCATTTTCGACCTCCGAATAGCGAGGAACCAATGCGACCGTTCCTCCGTCGAAAGTTGTCTTCACAACAGTTATATCGCCGTCCCACCATTCAAGTTCGGACGTTTCATAGACTTTGCCGTGTTTGTACTGCGTGAATTTTTTAAGGCGCAAGCCGTTATATTCCAGGTCATAGGCAGACGACAACGTATTGTCAAAGTATGCATCAATATGAGATGCCAGATTATTCGCGCCTATTGTTATCTCGTACCTCCAGCCATAAGAAGTTTCCGCCACCAGCTTATGCGGCGCTCCGCTGTAGTCGAACGTGCATTTCCCGATATTTCCCATTATCACGGATACAAGCTCCTCGTTATAAGGTTCGTTGACCTGATATGAAAAAAGATTCCCATCGAAATCCGTTATGCGGTATTCAGGAAATATACCTTTCATAACTCCACTCAGATATGTGAGCGGATGTACCGAAGATGGCTCGTTGATATCCTCATCTTCTTCAGCAGTCTGAGTAATCTTTATGGAAATCCGTTCATCCTCACACACGATGATAATATAGGCGCTACGTGATGAGCCGGTGCCGTTGTAATCGAGAGAGTACGGGAGCGACACATCTCCTGCAGAGCCATTCGTGGTATTGAGAGTAATCCAGTCGATTTCCTCAGAGCCGCGGGCTGTGGCAGAAGTCCATGCGCTCCATGCGGCTGCGGCGTGGAACTTTATTTCACCACTTGTCTGATTGGCATGGACGGATACATTTGACGATTGATTTTTTGATAGCTCAATCTTCCCCGCCTCATCATCCGACGAGCACGAAGCCATGCCGCAGACTGCGGCAAGTGCAATGATGTAAAAGATAATTTTTTGCATAAGTATTTTTTCTGGCTTATTTTGGTCGGTAGCGATGATATTTTCGTTTATATACAAAAAAAAACGTGGACTCAACTTTGTAATGCTATCTACGGTATCGCCAAACACCATGCAGTCATTATCAAGTAAAAGCCCACGCGAAATCGCGTGAGCATCAACTTTTACTCTTGACTGCTTCTTTAAATTGGCGATTTTTAGATAGCAAGAATAAAGCTAACGCTTTTAATCATGTATTTCGTAGTATAAAACGAATTATATCATAGGCAATAGTTAATAATCTTTTGTTTTTGAAGATTTTATTCATGTGGCACAGACCGAAGAGCGATCGGCACGAATCGGCAAAATCAAACTTGGTATCGTTACTCCTTCAATCGGTCATGCCATAGTCTGTATTCCTGTTATAATTTCTGCCGCAAATATACACAAAATCTCTTATATATCGATTTTCCGATGCAAAAATTCAAATTTCTGCACCAGCCCAATTCAGACTATCAGCGTATTCGACAGCTATGACTCACATGCTCTGCCAGAGGCATAAAAAGCAAAAGCGCCGAAAATCAAGTGATTTTCAGCGCCTTACAGCGGGAAGTCGGTTTCCACTCGTGATCCGGTTGGGATTCGAACCCAAGACCCACAGCTTAGAAGGCTGTTGCTCTATCCAACTGAGCTACCGGACCCGGAAATTGTTGCCGCTACAAACTGTCAGCGGCTTTCCGTTGCAAAGTTACAATATTTTTATGAAACCACCAACTGCTTGATGATTGCGCCGATGGCTGTGACAACAGATTTGCGATAAAAACGGAGGTCAGTCCTCACTGTCAATAGCTGCCAGCGATGCCGCAAGCGCCTCGCGGGTAGGAGCCGAGACGGGCACCAGAGGGAGCCGCAGCACATCCCCGGCAAGCCCCATGATATTGAGAAGAGCCTTTATTCCGGAGGGGTTGCCGTCGGTGAAGAGGTAGCGGTAAAGCGGCTGCAGCGGGCGGTCGATGCGGCCGGCCTCGGCAAAGCGCCCTTCAAGCGCCAGGCGTACCATTGTGCTGAACCGCTCAGGCAGCGCATTGGCTATCACCGATATCACACCTTCTGCTCCCATCGCCACAAGCGGGAGCGTAAGGGCATCATCGCCCGAGATAACCCTGAATCCCTGTGGTTTCTTCTCTATAATCTCACGAATCTGCCCGATGCGGCCCGAAGCCTCCTTGATGCCTATTATCTTGCCGGGGTAACGGCTGGCAAGGCTCAGTGTGGTGGCGGCCTCAAGATTGGCGCCCGTGCGCGACGGCACATTGTAGAGTATCACCGGCAGCGGCGAGGCCTCGGCGATGGCGGAGAAATGGCGCAACAGCCCCTCCTGCGACGGACGGTTGTAGAACGGCACCACCGAAAGTATCGCCGAATATCCCGAAAGGTCGAATGTGCGGAGCTGCTCCACCAGGAAAGTGGTGGCGTTCGAACTCATGCCGAGCACCAGCGGGATGCGCCCTGCGGCATGAGCCACCACGAAGCGGGCCACCTCCACACGCTCCTGCCATGTCATTGTCACGGCCTCGCCGGTGGTACCCAGCACCACGATATAGTCCACGCCATTTTCAATCTGGTAGTCCACCAGGCGCCCCAGTGAATCATAATCTATGGTGAAATCGGCATTGAAAGGAGTGGCCAGAGCCACTCCGGTGCCTTTTATATCAATCAGAGAATTCATAAGAAATTGTTCAACACATATTAAATTCGTTGACGAAGCAAAGTTACGAAATTTCCACGAACATAACGCATAGTAACGGCGTTGTATTGTCAGAAACCAAAAAATAAAGACTATGGAGGATTTCAACAAAACAATCAATGGCTCACGCCCCACTCTGGTCGACTTCTTCGCCACATGGTGCGGTCCATGCAAAATGCAGTCACCCATCCTCGAGGAGGTGAAGAACAAGGTCGG
>CAMWUD010000183.1 GCA_947177365.1 uncultured Porphyromonadaceae bacterium
CATCGCTCGACGATTGACCGCTCTGCGTTTAACATTTATTGTCGAACCGGCTCTATAAAAACTTCAGATTTTTTTACAAAATCCATTGCATATTACGATTTGTTTGTGTAATTTTGCATTATATCACATAAACCAATCGTAATTATGAAACGAATCCTTTTACTTTTTGCCGTGGTGATGGCCTTTGGCATACATCAGGCGCAGGCCAAGATTCCTGTAGTCTACGGCACTCTTGAAAAAATCAATGAAGTAGCGCCTCTGCCATCAGATTACGATGACGAGGACGGCAGCTATAGTCTCGGGTACAAGTACACTATGGCTCACTTATTCTGGGTGCCTCTGTGGCAGACAGATGAAGGCAAAGTCGTGGCTATGTTCAAAGGCAATGATGAGACATGGATAGACATCGACGAGATTCTCAGAGACTCAGATGCAAAAGAAGAACTGCTTCGCGATGCCAATATAAGAAATCTGTCAGAGCTGGAGCAGCGTCCTTTCTGGGATGCATGGGGCGGCAAACTTGTTGTAGGCGCGATACTACTTATCGTATTGTTCGGACTGTTCAGCAAAAGTCAGAAAAACGAGAAAGAGGAGACATCGGCTGCATAACCGGAGACTTACTTATCTAATAAGATATAATTCTACAACAAATGTGGAGCGGCCATAGCTGGCAGCTCCACATTTGTTGTAGGACCGGCTCTCATTCACAGATAGCGTCCGGTATAGCTTTCGGAACACTTCCGGATATCCTCCGGAGTTCCTGATGCGACAAGGAATCCGCCTAAGTCTCCTCCTTCGGGACCAATATCAATAACATGGTCGGCACAACGTATTACATCCACATTGTGCTCGATCACTATTATGCTGTGACCTTTGGTCAGAAGACGGCTGAAACTGTCGAGCAGAAGCCGGATGTCGTGAAAATGAAGACCTGTAGTTGGTTCATCAAATATGAAAAGAGTTGGGTCTGGACTCTCTTGCGAAAGATAAAATGCAAGTTTGACACGTTGATTCTCACCTCCGGAAAGTGTGGCGGATGATTGCCCGAGTTTTATGTATCCGAGTCCTACATCAGCTAACGGCTGCAGACGCTTTACGATACGCTTTTCCATCGGGGCATCGGACTGAGAGAAAAATTCTATAGCCTCCGCTACAGTAAGTTCAAGAACATCATGGATATTCAGGCCTCGGTAACGGATTTCAAGAACATCGGGTTTGAATCGCTGGCCATGACATGACTCGCAAGGAATTGTGATGTCAGCCATAAACTGCATTTCAATAGTGATAACGCCTTCACCCTTGCACTCCTCACATCTTCCGCCTTCAGTATTGAAAGAGAAATAGCCCGGAGTAAAACCCATCTGGCGCGATGCCTGTTGCTCGGCAAAGAGATTGCGGATTTCGTCATATGCCTTAAGATATGTCGCAGGATTCGAACGAGTAGAGCGTCCGATAGGATTCTGGTCGACAAATTCCACGCGAGACAACCGGGACAAATCCCCGCCCAATGATTTATGTCGTCCGGGTGCGTCTCCGGCTTCGCCGAGATGACGCAGCAAAGAGCGGTACAGGACATCTCTGACAAGGGTGGACTTGCCGCTTCCGCTTACGCCGGTGACGGCAGTCATGACTCCAAGCGGAAAACGTACATCGATATTTTTGAGATTATGCTCGGATGCGCCCTTGACCTCAATCCATCCGGAAGGAGCACGTCGGCTTTCCGGTACAGGAATGGTCTCTTTGCCGCTAAGATAGCGCATGGTGTGAGATCTTTCCGCATCGGCGATGCCGTTTACCGGTCCCTGATATACAATTTCTCCACCCAGACGTCCGGCATCTGGTCCGACATCAATCAGTCTGTCGCTGGCTCTCATGATTTCTTCGTCATGTTCGACTACAACTACAGTGTTGCCGATACGCTGCAACTTCCTGAGTACTTTGATAAGACGTTCGGTATCTCTTGGATGCAGACCTATGGATGGCTCATCAAGGATATACAGCGAACCGACAAGGCTGCTGCCCAATGATGTAGCCAGGTTTATGCGTTGGCTTTCTCCTCCGGAGAGAGTATTGCTCAGACGGTCAAGAGTGAGATACCCCAGACCTACTTCCTCAAGAAATTCCAGTCTGTTGCGGATTTCCTTAAGCAAGCGTTCTGCGATAATGGTGTCATGTGCATCAAGCTCAAGCATCGCGAGCTGTCCGGATAGTTGCTTTACCGGCATCCTGACAAGTTCAGAAATAGTATGACCGTCGATTTTCACATATGATGCGTCTTTTCTCAGACGAGAGCCATGACACTCGGGACAGACAGTGCGGCCACGGTAACGCGCATACAAGGCCCGGTATTGAATCTGATGTCGTTGCGAGTCAATCCAGCTGAAAAAATCATCGATGCATGGCGAACCATTTCCGTCGCCATGCCATAGAATATCGATTTGATTTTCGGACAGTTCGGAATATGGTGTATGAATCGGAAAATCATGTTCGGCCGCATATTTCAGAAACTGCTTTTTGTAAGTGCTCATGGACGGCGACCTCCATGGCATCACGGCATCGGAATATACCGACAAAGATGTGTCGGGCACAACAAGCCTGGGGTCAATGCCGAGCGTGTTTCCGAATCCTTCGCAGACGGGGCATGCGCCGAAGGGATTGTTGAAGTTGAACATCTGCTCGGACGGTTCATTGAAGACTATCCCGTCGGCCTCGAAGAGCCGGGAGAACTCATGCCGGTCAATTTGCCCGTTTTCATTCCATACATATAATACACATGTTTCGTGCCCCTCGAAAAAAGCCGTTTCTGCCGATTCAGCAAGCCGGGAGACTTCATCGCCACTTTCCGCAGTGGCAAGTCTGTCGACAAGCAGTTCCAGATTCTTCGGGTCAAGTTCAGCCGCCGATAGAGAATCCAAATCCTGAAAACTCAAAAAACGGCCTTCGCGGGTTATGAGCCTTGAGTATCCTTCCTGACGATAAATTTCAATCTGTTTCATAAAATCACGTCCGTCAGGCAGAGTGATGGGCGCAGAAACGGCGATACGGGAGCCGGACGGATATGAGGCCGCTACGGCCAGCACGTCTTCTTCGGTGTGACGTTTCACGAGTTTCCCGGTGACAGGGGAGTAGGTCTTGCCAATGCGTCCGAAAAGCATCCGCAGATAGTCATATATCTCGGTGGAAGTGCCTACAGTAGAGCGGGGATTGCGCGTAGTCACTTTCTGCTCAATCGCAATTGCTGGAGGCAAGCCTTTGATTGAATCACACTCAGGCTTCTGTATCTTGCCAAGGAACTGGCGGGCATAAGCCGACAGACTCTCGACGTAGCGGCGTCGACCTTCGGCATATAATGTGTCGAAGGCAAGCGATGATTTTCCGCTACCGGATAGCCCGGTGATAACAATGAGCTGGTTGCGTGGGAGTTCGACATCAACGTTTTTCAGATTGTTGACTCGTGCACCTTTGATGGATATATTCTGTTTCTGCATCGAAATTGTACTTGAATGAACTTACAAATTTACAAAAAAAACACGGACGGCCATTCTGCTGCCTGCTTTACTTTGATGAATTTAGGAATTTTTGTATCTTTGCAGAATAAATCAACCTACTGCCGGTCAGCGGTCATATGCCTTGTCAAGCGGTAAGACGAACTGCTGAGCATAGATACTGTGCTGGCTGTCAGAAATTAACGATTATATGTCAAGAAAACGCAAACCGCTTCCGATACTGGAAGGAGTGAATATATGTGACGTGGCGGCCGAGGGCAATGCCATTGCCAAAGTCGACGGAATGGTGGTCTTTGTGCCGTTTGCCGCTCCGGGCGATATAGCCGACATACGTCTCAGAAAGAAAAAAAAATCATATGCCGAGGGAACAATATCCCGTCTCATACAGCCTGGAGCCATCCGTGTGGCACCGATTTGTGAACACTTCACAATCTGTGGAGGTTGCCGCTGGCAGCATCTGCCATATGACTTTCAGCTGAAATGCAAACAGCAGCAGGTGGAGGACGCACTTCAGCGAATCGCTAAAGTGGAATTACCGGAAATCAGCCAGATTTTAGGTTCGAGCCAGACCGAAGCATACCGGAATAAGATGGAGTATACGTTCTCCAACAAGTGCTGGCTGACAGAAGAACAGCTTGCCTCCGGAGAGGAATTCCCGGACCGTGATGCCGCCGGTTTTCATATTCCCGGCGCCTTCGACAAGGTGCTTGACATCAGAAAGTGCATGCTTCAGGATGATTTCTCCAACCGCCTGCGCCTCTACATAAAGCAATACGGAAAGGAGCACGGATATCCGTTATATGACCTGCGCGCCCAGAACGGCCTTCTGCGTACGCGGATGGTGCG
>CAMWUD010000184.1 GCA_947177365.1 uncultured Porphyromonadaceae bacterium
GTTACCCTCAACGGTTTTCAAGACCGCCGCAATCGACCACTCTGCCATCTCTCCTGGCTTGCGGGTGCAAAGTTAGAAATTTTTTTGCATACCGCAAAATTTTTCGGGTGATTATTTCGCGTTTTTTTTATCGCTATTTTCTATTGTGCTGAAACTCAGTCGCAGCGGAGAGCACGATAAAGCATCAGTAATACCTCCGTGCCGGCACGGTCTATGACCCGGCGGCGGTTGCCCGGCAGACGCATGCAGCGCGACTCAGTGCCCGAAGGCGTGCAGACAGCCATCCAGACCGTGCCGACAGGCTTCTCATCAGTGCCGCCGCCGGGTCCGGCTATGCCCGAAGTGGCCACAGCACAGTCGGTCGAAAGCAGACGGCATGCACCCTCGGCCATCTGACGTACTACCGCCTCGCTCACCGCGCCATAGTCGGTAAGCGACTCGGCGCTGACTCCCAGCACCTGGCGCTTCACATCGTTGCTGTAGCTCACCACAGAGCCGGAGAAAACCTCGCTCGCGCCAGGTATTGCAGTGATGCGTCCGGCAATAGTGCCGCCGGTACAGCTCTCCGCAGTGGACATGGTCAGATGTCGGCGGCGCAGAATGTCCAATACCATCTCTTCGGCCGTGGCATCACCATCATAGAGCAGATAGTCGCCGAGACGGTTGCGCAGGTCCGCGGCCATCTCTTCCACGACGGCCTCGGCCTCGCTGCGTGTCGGGGCTGTGACATCAAGACGCAGGCGTATGAATCCCGGCACAGGCAGATAGGCCAGATGCCCCCGGCCTTCGATTGAAAGTTCGAAATCCTCCAGATGCGAGGCGAGAGCCGATTCGGTGATGCCGGAGGCGAGCAGGGTATGGTGAGCCGTATGACTGTCGGCGCAGAAATGATTGTGTACGGCCTCGCCGACTTCGCCGGAAATCATGCCTTCAGTCTCGAACGGCACGCCCGGCATGGCAATCAGCACATGTCCGGCCTCCTCGAACCACATCACCGGTGCCGTGCCGAAGCGATTCTGGATCACCCGGCAGGAAGTGGGCACCAGCGCCTGGTCGGCAGTCAGCGGGTTGAGCTGAAGTCCGCGCAGACTGAACACCCGGCGAATGTTTTCAGTCACCGCAGGGTCGCGCTCCAGCCGGCCTCCGAAGCGCTCGGTCAGTACGGCCTTGGTCAGGTCGTCCTTGGTGGGGCCGAGACCGCCCGTGGTGATAACCAGGCGGGAGTCGGCCATACAGATGTTTATTGCCTGCCGTATCTGCAGCGGGTCGTCGCCCACGGTGAGCACCCGCTTCAGAGTCCAGCCGTCGGGAGCCAGGGTGCGGGCGATGAAGCCGGAGTTGGTGTCGGTGACCTGACCGAGCAGAATCTCGTCGCCTATTACGATAACAGAGAAATCCATCACACCTCCACTCTTGCGAAAGGCACTTCGTCGTAGCGGCAGAAGTCCTTGTCGAGATACTTGAAATATCCGGCCATGGCCACCATAGCGGCATTGTCGGTGGTGAAAGCCCGTTCAGGGATAAAAGCCTCCAGACCGCGTGCGGCACAGAAATCGGCCACAGCCTTGCGCACACCGGAATTGGCCGACACGCCGCCGCCTATGGCCACGGTCTTCACTCCTGTCTGCTCCACGGCTTTTTTGAGTTTGCCCAGCAGAATGTCTATGATGGTGGCCTGGAGCGAGGCGGCCAGGTCGGCCTGGTTTTTGGTAATGAAATCCGGGTCGGTTTTCAGTGCGTCGCGCAGCGTATAGAGAAACGAGGTCTTCAGACCGCTGAAACTATAGTTCAGTCCGGGTATGCGCGGTTTTGCGAAAGCGAAGGCCTTCGGATTGCCTTCGGTCGCGAGCCGGTCGATATGCGGGCCGCCGGGGTAGGGGAGTCCCATCACTTTGGCGCATTTGTCGAAAGCCTCGCCGGCTGCGTCGTCGATGGTGGCGCCGAGCACTTCCATATCATTGTAATTGCGCACGAAAATGAGCTGGGAGTTTCCGCCCGATATGAGCAGGCAAAGGAAAGGAAATTCAGGCACCCGGTCGTCGGGTTGACGCTTTACAAAATGCGACAGCACATGTCCGTGGAGGTGGTTTACATCCACCAGCGGCACACGCAGACCCAGCGACAGGCCTTTGGCGAAACTGGTGCCTACCAGCAGCGAGCCCAACAGGCCCGGGCCGCGGGTGAAAGCTATGGCCGACAGCTGCCGGCGGTCGATTCCGGCGCGGCGCAGGGCTGTGTCCACCACCGGCACGATATTCTGCTGGTGCGCCCGCGATGCGAGTTCGGGGACAACGCCGCCGAACTCTTCATGTACTTTCTGCGATGCGATGACGTTGCTCAGCAGCAGTCCGCCGTCGGTGATGACAGCGGCGGAGGTATCGTCGCACGACGATTCTATTCCTAATATATACATAGACATATGATCAGAACACGTAGGCGATACCGGCCGTCACCTGGGCATTGGCGTAATCCTTGATGAGGCAGTATCGGCCTTCGATAGTAAGTTTAAGCGATTCATTGCATCTCAGTTCCAGCCCGGCGCCGAAGTTCAGGCCCCAGCGGTTGGCGTGAGTCGACACGTCCACATCGTCGGGCATTGGCGGTGTATGCAGGTTCCATGAGTTGAAGGTCAGGCCTGCCAACGGATAGAATCCGGCTTTGCCGCCTTGAAAGGCGAAGGGAACATGGGCGTTGACATCGATAATGAAGGCATCGAGGTTGTTCGAGCGGAACGCGTATGAAATCTCGGGAGAGATACGGAAGTGGTCGCTGAACGAATGCTGGAATACCAGACCGGCCAGAGCCGACCTGTTTTTAGATATATAACCGGCTTTTGGGCCGAGAGAAGTGTCGCCTTTACGGTTGGCGGCGTTTGCACCGGCGGTGCACAAAAGCAGGCAGGCGGCCACTGTTCCGGCCGATTTGAGCATAGTCATGAGATGTGATGAATTATTTACGCTACAAAGTTACTAATATAATCCGGCTTTCGCAAGAATCTTTTGTATACAACAGCGGACGCAGTCCGTAGGTTCATACTGCCGACAGCTGAATCTCTTTCCAGGCTATTACCCTATAGACATCCTTGACTTTCGCAAGCGAAATTTGAATGAAACCATAGCTCTATAGTCCTTGCAATTAGAAAAAATTGTCTAAAAGCGCGGGAAAACTGCAAAAAGATGTTGTGTAATTCGAAATAAATACGTACCTTTGTGGATAAATAACTGATGTATAACTTATTAATAGTTCGTTGCAAGATGTTAAATGCTAAGCTGTGGCCGCCAAATGGCTTATAATCACCATACTGCAGGCAGTTATGGTGTGTATGTTTGTATAATATTGTATTGAAAATATGTTATCAATCCTTAATTATAGTTAATGGGTAGCGGTAGATTTGAAAATATTTTTTAATTTAGCGCTGTGGAGTTTAAAAAAGTGTTTCGTCGATGCGGGCATTCACTCCCGAACCATAACTGCAAACACCTTAAGCGTAACATATTTACCAGAAAACGAAGAAACAGACATAACTCTCGGTCATGAAGAGCTGCGCTGAAGCCGTAGCCT
Organism: uncultured Porphyromonadaceae bacterium; assembly: GCA_947177365.1. GTDB lineage: Bacteria > Bacteroidota > Bacteroidia > Bacteroidales > Muribaculaceae > CAG-873. The sequence continues at coordinate 3,562 of CAMWUD010000184.1, forward strand.
GAAAACTGACAAAAACAACAAAACAAACATAACTTTCATTCCAATCATCATCTTATGAGTAAACATCTATTAGTGACTCTCCTGCTGACCTGCGGAATGCCTCTGGGTGGTTCCATGACCGCTCTGGCCAATCCCGAACCGCAGTCTCAACAGCAAGGCGTCGAGTCTATCACCGGTACGGTGTATGATGAAAACAATGAGCCTGTAATCGGAGCTACCGTCGCATTGAGCGGCAGCAAGGATATGGGTGTCACCACTGACGTCGACGGCCACTTTGTGCTTCGTGCCCGCGTCGGTTCAAATCTTACAGTCAGCTATGTGGGCTATAAGACTGAAACAGTGAAGGCCGCCCGCGACATTCAGGTTTACCTTCAGCCCACCACCGAGGTGCTCGACCAGCTCGTGGTTGTAGGCTATGGCGAGCAGAAACGCGCCAACCTTACCGGTGCCGTGGCTACAGTAGATGTGGCACGTACGATGGACAGCCGTCCTGTACAGGATGCGACCAAGGCTCTTCAGGGAGCTGTTCCCGGTCTGACAATTACAACAACCAACGGTGGTATATCAGAAAGCGCCAACATAAAGATTCGTGGTGTCGGAACGCTTTCAAACTCACAGGAATCGGCTCCGCTTATCGTTGTCGACGGAGTTCCTACTGATAACCTTGATTTTATCAACCCGGAAGACATTGCTGAAATATCAGTTCTGAAAGATGCCTCCTCTTCCGCGATTTATGGTGCACGAGCAGCCTTCGGCGTGATTCTTGTC
>CAMWUD010000185.1 GCA_947177365.1 uncultured Porphyromonadaceae bacterium
CGATATACGCAACATCATGTTCCGCCCCGACCTCTACCGCAAGATGTTTGTCAGCACTTTCATGAGTATGCCCCCGGCCAAAATCGATCTCGGCGAGAACATGGACCGGGTGATGAAGATATTCGATGACACCGGCGCATGGAACCTTCCTGTGGTCGACAACGGACGCTACGTTGGCTTTGTGAGCAAGAGCAAGATTTTTAATTCCTACCGCCGAGTCCTGCGCCACTACTGTGAAGACTGAACTGAAGACTAAACTGCTGGCGGCTGTCGACCGCTTTCTGCGACCTGTGGCATCGGAGCCTGTGCTGTTCGTTCTGGTGATGTTGCTGGGGTCAGCGGCACCGCTGGCCATGCAGGCTGTCAGTGGCGCGCATCTGAAATATTTCACTTTGTTTACGCTGAGCGTCTGCTCGGTGGAAGCTTATGTTCTTGCTGCGGCAGTGGTGGCGATACAGCGCCGCGCCTTGCGTACCGCTGTCAAAGCCGTGATATATACGCTGTATGCGTTCTTTGCCCTGACCGAAATCGGATGCGCGGTGTTGTTCGGCAAGCCGCTCGGGGTAGATATGGTAAGCCTTGTGCTTGAAACCAATCCGTCCGAGGCCGGAGGCTTTTTCGAGGCCTATTTCAGTCTGAAGCTGCTTGTGGCATGGCTTGCGGGAGCGCTGGCCGCAGGCATGGCGGCAATTGCTGCCCGACTCATCTGCCGCATCGGCCACCGCCACGTGGCGGTGCGTACGGCATCAGCTGCAGTTCTGCTGCCACTGATGCTCTATGGCCTTTATCAGATAGTGTTCATGACCACAGGGCTTGCCGCTCCGGAGAGCGCCCGGCGTGGAATCAACCACGGCGGACGGACAGACCTCACCTTGCCGATGCAGCTCAATCTGGCAGATCCGCTTTTCAAAACCATAGACATATACACTGAATATCGACAGATATTCAAGGATATAGACCATTGGACGGCTCTGCAGCCCGAAGCTCTGGAGCGACCGCTTGAAGCCGCTCCAGATCGGGATTTCAATATAGTCGTAGTCATTGGAGAGTCGTTTATCAGAAGTCACTGCGGTCTTTACGGTTATGCGCTGCCGGTGAATCCCCTCCTCGGAAAGGAACTTGAAGCGGGTCGGCTCGCTGTGTTCAGCGACATGGCCACTCCGGCCAACCTCACCACCGAAGCGATGCGAAACATCATGAATCTCAACGACGTCGCCTCCGGCGAGAAGTGGCATGAGTCGGTATATTTTCCGGCTTTGCTGAAAAAAGCAGGCTGGAATGTGTATCATTACGACAACCAGACAGTAGGGCGGACTTCGGACTCGGGCATAAGCCGCGTGTTTTACTCCGATTTCAATATGGAATATACGCTCGACGGCGTCAGCGACAGTCTGTTTCAGTACGACGGGCCGTATGTGCGCTATGTCGACGACCGGCTGAAGCAACGCAAGCCCGGAAAATCCATGGTCATTTATCACCTGTTAGGGCAGCATTTTCCGGCTTTCGCCCGCTATGAGGGCGATGCCGTCTTTTCGGCCGATGACATACAAGCTCCGGGGCTTGACAAGCAGCAGCGCCAGCTTGTGGCCGATTACGACAACGCCACGCTCTACAACGATCGCGTGGTCTCGGAAATCATCGACCAGTGGCGCGACAGTCCCACTGTGCTGTTCTATTTTTCCGACCATGGCGAAGACCTTCCCGACCTCGGTACGGTAGGCGGACGTGTGAGTGCCAATCCTTCCGACCGTGCGTGGGTCGAACGTCAGTATCATATACCGTTCATGGTATGGATGTCCGACAGCTTTTCGGATGCCAACGCTGAGCTGGCAGCTGCGGTGCGCGAGGCATCCACGCGGCCGGGGATGCTCGACAAGCTCGGCTACATGATACTTGGGCTTGCAGGAGTGCAATCGGAATATTACCTGCCGGAGCGCGACATGTTCAGTAGCCAATACAGTCCGGAGCCGCGCCTGACCATAGGTGGTTTCTCGTGCGACTGACATTTTGTCTGCAATAGAAAAACAGCCCTGCGAATCAGATTTTCTGCAGGGCTGTTTGCTGGATTTTGGTTATGAAGGAGGTGTGTTCCTTATCGGCATCAAAGTTACGAAAAAACTGTGGAATGACAAATTCACCGATTAATATAGTGAGAGGGCGCATCCATGGTAGGGACTCATAAAGAATATGACAAAATTGATTGTTCAACCATCTAATAGCGATGATATGGAAATTTCAAAGCAGCAATATGAGTATGCACTTAACCGCATTGAGGAACTTTTGCCGCTCGTAACGGACGAGACCCCGGCAAACGACAAGAACGCCATTGAACTGACCATTGTTTCAGATGTGGTTGAAGCATATGAAAAAATCCACTACCCAATAGCGAAACCGACCATTGGAGAGCTTATCGGTCTTTCAATCGAAGAAAAAGGTATGACTCAGAAAGAACTCGCAAAAGAACTTGGAGTGAGCCCTTCAAGAGTAAGCGACTATATTTCCGGGCGTGCCGAACCGACTCTGCGTATTGCCAGAGCCATTTGCCTTGTTCTTGGCATAGCTCCCTCTGCGATGCTTGGAATCTAAGGTGGGGAACGGGGTCTTATTTTGGAAGGATGATTTTAGCCCAGTCTGGCACATCCTCAGTATAAGATTTCACCACCTCGCCATTGCTCATTCGGAACAGAATCCGTGCATCCGCATCCTCCACAGAGTTATCGTAAACATACAGGCGATCGACAATTGGAGCTAAAAGCTGACAGTTGGCGATAGACTTGTCGTAACGAGAAATAATCTTAGGAATAGGGACATCGTGACCACCATTCAGCACTCGGTTTGCAACACGCTTGGCATTGATGGTTGGAGATGCGGTTGATACGAAGAACAACCTTATAAAGAATCCTCCCATCTTTGCCCGCATTATATAATCTACCTTATCGCCTGCCGACATGACGGTCTCGAAAATATGGCTTCTTCGCTCGGCAAGGCATCTCTCGCGCCAATCGTTACAATAGTTTGCCGCCTTAAGTACCGCCTCACGGTCATTCCAATCTCCGAAAACGTCACGAGCCACATTATCGGGATTGATATACTCCGAATCCTCAAGCCACTCATGATGTAGTATCTTTGAGGTCACGGAAGTTTTGCCCGACCCATTGGGTCCGGCAATCACAATCAGAACAGGGCGATGTAGATTACTTGCTGCCATTCTTTATTTTGTTTATGGCTTCGCCCCATTTTTCTTGTGCGGCCTGTGCTGCAGCCTCGATACCGGCAGCCACACGCTCGGCAGCCCGGCGGGTGCTTTCGCGTGCATCCTCGGCAACCTCGCGCATGATCTGAGCCATGCGCTCATCGCCCGGCTCCTCCATCGACGTGAGCCGATAACTGTTCATCTGTTCTTCCGACATAATAGTGTCTCTTACTTGAATATAACGCAAAATTACACATATTTTTTGTCGTTTCAAAATAAAACATTATATTTGCATAATTCGCAAATGAGCCGGCGATGGCATGTGAACCCTCAACATCTTACGGAGAGCAATGAGCAAATTTAACGAAGCAACACGAGCTCGGCTTATCCTAAACGACACCGACGACAAGGAAACTCGAAAACAGATTGTCAAGGATTTCAAAAAGAATATGACAGTCGATGTGCTCATAGTCTTCAATATGCTTTTGACTGGGTTTGATGCGCCCCTCTGAAGGCAGAGATTCTGGCGCAACTGAAATCACTTAAACTTAACAGCTAATCCCAATGGCAAAGGAAATACAATTTATTCTATATAACCTGCCCGACAAAAGCAATGCGTCTCGGTATGCTTGTTGTGTATAAGATTCTACAGAGCCCACCAAGTCCAACATGGATTTAATTTTGTCTTCGTTTGTCATATTGTTCAGGGTGCTTATACAGCCTCCTTGTGGGAAGCACAGACAAGGATGACACTTTCCGCCCGGCAAAAACGCCAATTTTGCAGTGGCTAAGAAGCGAAGTGTTACCAAATAGATTCATTTTGTTAAAAATTACAAACCGGCTAAATGTAAAAAAACTAAATATCAAGGCGTTGAGCCTGTAATACTACTAAAATCTATTTGCATTCTTTTTTTTTATGCCATAGAATAGCGGCGATTACTTTTACCACCGGTTGTTTTGAGTTTATTTTGTCGAACCATATTATATATCTGGCGCTGAATATCTTTGCGTTCCACGTCTGGTAGCCGAGTTGCTATTTCGCTAATCATACTATTGGGGTGCAGCCTCAAGTCTTCCTCTATCAGAGCATTAAGACGATGTGGC
>CAMWUD010000186.1 GCA_947177365.1 uncultured Porphyromonadaceae bacterium
CTCCAAGACTCTCAATAATGCGAGTTAATTTTGGAACATAGAACTGAACACCCTACCTGTATATGAACATTAGATCCTATTCAAACGTTCCCATAAATAAAGAATAGTGAATCCGTGCATAAAAAGTTTGCGATGATAAAGAAAAAATCGTAACTTTGCAAAAATCAAATAGGAAAACAAACAAGCCCAATAGTTATGACTAGAACCATCACCATTAACAAGCCCTCTCAAAAGATGATTCAAGTCTTTGATTCACTGAGAGAAAAGAAACTCAAACAAACTGAAAAATTGATAAAGAAAAAAGAATGTGTCTTTACAATAAAAGTGTAATATGGACATATCTTTTGACATACATAACGATAAGGGCGATCAAGTCAGGGTCGCCCTTTCGTATTACGATACAGAAAGTATGCAGGCTTTCACCAACGATCCACTTACACTGACGCTTGTATTCTATGATGTGACGTTAGTCCGTGTTTCCGGAGAAAATAACATTGGCATAAGAACGCTAAAGGCTATATGCGATGTGCTTTATAGATTTATGAATGACAATGATACAGCTATATTGTGTTTCTACTGCGATGATTTGACCGATGTCGCCAGGCATCATACAGAACTTACTCCACAAGAATATAGAAGTCGGTTATTTTCAAGGATGTTCGATATATACGTCAAATCCAATAACATAGCAGACATAGTAAACTATGGCATTATAATAGAAACAGAAAACACGCCTCGTTTCGCACATTTCATAACTCCAGAAAAGTATCTGCCCGCAGTAATGTTATTGGGAAATATCATAATGGAAAAATAAAAAAGTGCAGAGTAGGTTGTAGAGTTGAGTCAGAATGGTAGCAGCCGTTCTATGACTTCAGGGTAGTGCCGGTACTCAAGTTCGTGAACCTTCCGCTCGACATCGGCGGCTGTGTCTGTCGGCAATACCTCAACCGAAGCCTGAAAAAGTATCCGTCCCTCGTCGTAACGTTCGCTCACCATATGCACCGTGATGCCGCTGACGCGTTCTCCGGCGGCCACAACTGCCTCATGAACCCGGCGTCCGTACATGCCTTTGCCGCCGAAACGGGGCAACAGCGACGGATGTATGTTCACAATGCGTCCCCGGAAACGGGCTATTACAAAATCAGGCACCATCAGAAGAAAGCCGGCAAGCACCACCATGTCGATGCCATATCTGTCGAACACGGCATCCATCACTTCACGATTGCATATTTCCTGTCTGCCAAGCAACTCCACCGGCACACCGAGCGCGGCAGCGCGGGTAAGCACAGCTGCATCGGGACGATTGCATACCACCAGCGCCACCTCAGCTCCGGCATCATTCTTATCGCGGAAATATCGTATGATTCTCTCGGCATTCGTACCGCTGCCGGAGGCAAAGACGGCTATTCTTTTCTTTTGCATGCTGCAAAATAAATGTATTCCACCGAGATTTCATCCGACGCCGCACATAATAAATGTTAAGAGATAAATGTTAAGAGCCGGTTCGACAATAAGAGACGATGTTGTCAACGACCTCGCCCGGTGACCTCCGCCGAATCTACGACATTGAAAATTATTAGCTCCATAGCCTGTGTTTGCATTTTTTTTTGTACTTTTGCAGCAAGTTTTACAGTGATGGAGTCGAGCAGCATACAAGTATCATCAAGCGGTGGCGTCAAACGCCCCTACCGTCTGGGAATAGCCCTCAGCGGAGGCGGAGCCCGCGGCTTCGCCCATGCAGGCGCCCTCATGGCTATAGAAGAAGCAGGCCTGAAACCTGACGTCATAGCGGGAGTGAGCGCCGGCTCAGTCATAGCCGTGCTTTACGGTGCCGGTGTCCGTCCGCAGGAAATCCCGCAGCTTTTCTCCGATGCCGGCTTCAGCAACTTCGCCAAAGTGCGTATACGCAAAGGCGGATTTTTCAACCCCGACCGCTTCTGCAAATTCATAATGCGCCGTATCGAACCGCTAAAAATGCTCGAAGACCTGCAGTTGCCGGTCTACCTCGGCGTCACCGACTTCGACAACGTACGGCCTGTGGAATTCCACAGCGGCGAAATCGGTCCGCGCATGATTGCATCCTGCTCCATTCCGCTGGTATTCCCGCCGGTGGAAATCGATGGCGTCCACTATGTCGACGGCGGACTGCTCCGCAATCACCCCGCATGGATCATACGCGACAAATGCGATTACCTTATCGGAGTCAACTGCAGCCCCATACCGGGCAAGTTCGAGCCGGCCGACTCCATTGTCAACGTAGCGTTGCGCACCTATCATATAATGCTCCGCGCCAATCAGATTAAAGACATGGAAGTCTGCGACCTGTCGATCGAGACTCCGGAGCTGTCGCGTTACAAAGTCTTTGACCTGAAGAACATCACTACCGTTTTCACCAGTGGCTATATCCATACCCGCAGGGCTCTGCGTCAGGCCGGACTATGGAAAACAGCCGACACAAACCCAGATACAGAAAAATGACCACTCGTCCAGTCATATACCAGCTGCTGCCTCGCCTGTTCGGCAACTGTTGCCCCGACCCGGTGTCCGACGGCAGCCTTGAGCGCAACGGAAGCGGCAAGCTCAACGACATCACACCCACAGTACTGAAAGCTATCCGCAGCCTCGGCATAACTCATGTATGGTATACAGGAGTAATCGAACACGCCCACGACGCCGACTACACCTCCTATGGCATTCCGCGACACAATCCGCATATTATAAAAGGTCATGCCGGCAGCCCCTATGCCATCACCGACTACTACGACATTGATCCCGACCTGGCGGTAAACGTGCCGGAGCGTATGCAGGAATTCGACGACCTGGTGAAACGCACCCACCGTGAAGGCATGAAAGTGATTATCGACTTCGTGCCCAACCACGTAGGGCGCCAGTATGCTTCCGACATGAAGCCGAACGGCATCGAGGACCTGGGGCACGGCGACAACCATGAGATGTTTTTCAGTCCGTCGAACAACTTCTATTACATCACCCGGCAGCAGTTCGCGCCCAATGAAGTAGACCTCGGAGAAGGCGAAGGCGCATATGTGGAATTTCCCGCCCGCGCCTCCGGCAACGACTGTTTCACAGCCTTTCCGGGAAAATACGACTGGTACGACACCATCAAGCTGAACTACGGTGTTGACTACGGCAACGGAACACGGCACTTCGACCCTGTGCCCGACACATGGCTCAAGATGCTTCATATCCTCCGCTACTGGGCGGCCAAAGGAGTCGACGGCTTCCGCTGCGACATGGTGCATATGGTGCCGCTGGAATTCTGGCAATGGGCCATAGCGAATGTCAAATCGCGCTATCCCGACATAATATTCATAGCCGAGATATACGATGTGTCGCTCTACCGGCCATTCATATTCGACGGCGGATTCGACTACCTCTACGACAAGGTGACGCTCTACGACACCCTCCGCGGAGTCGAATGCCACAACATGAGCGCGGCAAACATCACAAGCTGCTGGCAGACAGTGGAAGGAATCTCCGGCCACATGCTCAACTTCCTTGAGAACCACGATGAACAGCGCTTCGCCTCCGACTTCTACGCAGGCGATGCCGGACGAGTACGCGCCTCGCTCACGGTCAGCGCCACCATCAACACCGGCGCCATGATGATATACATGGGTCAGGAACTCGGCGAAAGAGGCATGGACGCCGAAGGATACAGCGGCCGCGACGGACGCACCACCATATTCGACTACTGGAGCATAGCCAGCCTGCGCTCATGGCTCAACCACGGCGCTTGCGACGGCGAACTGAGCAGCCGCAACAAGGAACTGCGCGACTTCTACGCCCGGCTGCTCACGCTCTGCAACAAAGAAAAAGCCCTTCGCGAAGGCCGTTTCTTCGACCTGATGTACGTCAACTACCAGAATCCCGGTCTTGACCCGCATCGCGATTACGCATATCTGCGTGCGACAGCCGACGAGACGCTGATGATAATAGCCAACTTCAGCGACCACGACAAAGAAATATCCGTGTCGGTTCCACGCCACGCATTCAACACTCTCGACCTCCCCGAAGGCACAGTAAAGGCCACCGAACTGTTCAGCGGAGAAAAAGCGCAGAAAAACTTCTGCTCCACCCTGCCCTTCACCTCGAAGGTACCTGCCCATGGAGCCGTGATATGGAAAATGCAGAACAGCCGCATCGTCGACCCGCATGCTCCTGCAAAACCGCGCAAACCCCGCAAAACATCCGACAAATAAACTTCAATCATATATCACTATCATAAATTTTTATGAACTCGTCACTTCCCCCT
>CAMWUD010000187.1 GCA_947177365.1 uncultured Porphyromonadaceae bacterium
TCATACGTCCGCGTCGAGAAGTACTGGCCGCCTATGGCGTGACCCTTCCCCAGTTCAACAGAGCCGTATCAATCGCCCTCGGAGGCATAGAGGTATCGCAGCTTTACGACGGAGGCTGGCCCTATCCTGTCACACTTGTCGCAGACCCTGAATCGCGGGCTTCGCTTGACGCAATCTCCGGATTGAGCGTCGACACTCCACGCGGCCCGGTCACTCTGGCTACTCTCGCTGAGATTATCAGTACTACCGGCCCGAACAGCATAAGCCGTGAGAACGTGAAAAGACGCCTTGTCGTGTCGGCCAACGTTGAAGGCAGAGACTTGCGCGGAACCGTCAACGACATGCAGAAGGCCATTTCGAATGAAATAGCTCTGCCCGAGAATTATTACATTTCATACGAAGGACAGTTCGAGAACGAGGCCCAGGCATCGAGAACCTTACTCTGGACATCTGCCGGTGCCCTGCTTCTGATACTGATGCTTCTCTACGGACAGTTCAAGAACATGCGCCAGTCGCTGCTGATATTGATCAACATGCCGCTTGCCATGATAGGAGGCATTCTGATACTGATTCTCACCGGTGGAGAACTCAATATTCCCGCCATCATCGGTTTCATATCCCTTATCGGCATCTCCACCCGTAACGGCATGCTGCTGATAGCCCACTACAACGACATGGAAAAAGCCGGCAAGGGCTTGTATGAACGTACTCTCCACGGCTCAGCCGACCGTCTGCTGCCTATAGTCATGACAGCACTGACTTCGGCTCTGGCTCTGATTCCGCTGGCTCTCACCGGCGGGCGTGCCGGCAACGAGCTGCAGTCGCCCATGGCCATTGTCATACTCGGAGGTCTGATATCTTCGACGGCATTGAATATGTTTGTAGTACCCGCGATATATTACCGCTTCAACAAGAAAAAACAAAACTCGCTATGATACGTATGATTCTGTCGGCTCTGGCTGTCGCCACAGCGGTGAACACCCTTGCCACAAACCCGTTCTCGGACATCGAACAGGAGATTGCGGAAAACAATCCGGAGCTCGCGTCTGCGCGGCTTGAATATGAGTCGGCGCGTCTGAACGACGCCGCCGACAACAACCTCAGCGACCCCGAAGTGGAGTTCGAGCATCTCTGGAGTCGCGGCGGCCATAAGAAATGGTCGGCAGGAATAAGCCAGAGTTTCGACTGGCCGGGCGCATATGGCGCGCGAAGCAACGCCGCGCGTACAAAGGCTGAAGCCCGCGGTATGATGCTTGAGCGGCAACAGTCTGAAGTGATGTTCAAAGCCCGCGGGCTTATGCTTGAGATTGTTGGCATCAACCGCCAGCTTGAACTTACCGATTCGATACTGAGCAACCTTTCGCTGCTGGAGGAGCGTATCGGCAAAGCCGTCGGACAAGGACACGCCACACGTCTTGACCTTGGCAAAATCAAATTCGCGGCACTCTCTTTGATGGAAGACCGCGACAGCCGTCTGAACCAGCTCGCAGCAGCGCGAGCCTCGCTCAACGCCCTCAACGGCGGCAAGGCCACAGACATCAGCGGTCTTACAGTATATCCATCAGAACGGCTGCTTGATGAAAAGGACTATATCGATGCATTCGACAACAGCAATCCATATCTGCCGGCAATGCAGGCTCAGGTCCGGGCAGCAGAAGCGGAAGCCAAGGCCGTATCGAGAAGTGCCCTGCCCTCATTCACTGTGGGCTATCGTCATGCCTATGAGGAAGAGATGCATTACAACGGCTTCGCTGTGGGCATGTCGCTTCCCTTTCTGTCCACACGACACAAGAAAAAGGCAGCCGAAGCCGATGCCTTAGCCCGGAGTCTCGACATGGACAGCTACCGTTTCAGCGGTCATGCCGCCATTATAGCCGATGTGGCTTCCGCCAGACGGATGAAACAACGCCTTGAAAGCTTTGAAAAGACTTTCAGTGATGCAGACTACTCATCAATTCTGAACCGATTATACGAAAACGGCCAGATTGGCGTTATAGACTATATCACGGAAATCAACTATTATCTGGACATAAGGCGTCAGTACCTCCAGCTGCAGAACGAATACCAGCTTACTCTGGCGTCGCTGAACAGATATCTGTAATCATATGGAAGCAAACGACTATATTTTCGGCATACGCGCCGTGATGGAAGCCATCGAAAGCGGTAAACAGATAGACAAGGTATTGGTGCGCAATGACCTCAACGGCCAGCTTGCAGGCGAGCTTTTCAGCCTGCTGAGAGCTCACGACATCCGACCGCAGCGAGTTCCCGAGCAGAAACTGAACCGTATCACACGCAAGAACCACCAGGGAGTGATTGCGTTTGTCTCGGCAGTGCACTACCACAACCTGCGGCAAGTGGTGCCCACATTGTTTGAAGACGGCATACTGCCGATGCTGGTCGTACTCGACGGCATCACGGATGTACGCAATTTCGGCGCTATCGCGCGCACAGCGGAGTGCTGTGGTGTAAATGCCATTGTAATACCCGAACGAGGTTCGGCGGCAGTGAATGCCGATGCCGTAAAGACCTCGGCCGGAGCGTTGCTACGCCTTCCGGTATGCCGCGAACGCTCGCTCAGAGAAGCCGTGGAGTACCTGCGTCTGAGCGGCTACACAATTGTGGCTGCCTCTGAAAAAGCCGACATCAACTATACTAAAGCAGATTTTACCGGCCCGGTGGCTATTGTCATGGGAGCCGAGGATGTGGGCATTTCTCAGGACATCCTGCAGTTGTGCGACACTATGGTGTCGATACCGATGTTCGGACACATCGGTTCGCTCAACGTGTCTGTAGCCGCCGGCGTGATGCTGTACGAGGCTGTGCGTCAGCGTCTCGAATCCGATATGGAAGTCATCTGACGAAATCATAAACCGTAAAAATTGGCGCCGCCGGAGCAAATCTCCCGACGGCGCCAATTTTTTTACGGTTCACAAGAACTTGTCTTCGTGTCAGAACTCATAATCCACGCATGCCCGGTCGGCCTTGTGTCCGGCAAGAAGTCCGGCGGCCGCTACATGCGCGGGGTGTTTTGCGTATATATCCACATCGGCCATTGTCGGCACCACTGCGGTGAGAACCACATCCCACTGTTCGGCGGGATTTTCGTTGATGCCCACTTCCATGCTCTGCAGTACGTCGATCTGACCGGGCAGAGCCTCAAGCGCCTCTTTGAAGCGGCGCGCTACTTCCAGACGCTCGTCCTGAGTGCCTTGGAGCTTGAATGCTACTATATGCTTTACCATGACGTTGACATTTATTTTTGAATCGGCTTAATTATAAAGTCTTTCACGTGCAGCGGCGACCTTTTCATCGGTGATATAGTCGTCGTAGTCCATCATCTTGTCGATGATGCCGTTGGGAGTCAGTTCGATTATGCGGTTGCAGACAGTCTGTATAAACTCATGGTCATGCGACGAGAGCAGCAGATTGCCCTTGAAAGCCTGCAAAGTGTTGTTGAATGCCTGTATCGACTCCAGGTCGAGGTGGTTCGTCGGAGAGTCCAGCACCATAGTGTTGGCATTGCGCAGCATCATGCGGGCAATCATACAGCGCATCTTCTCGCCACCGGAAAGCACCGATGCCTTCTTCAGCACTTCCTCGCCGGAGAAAAGCATCTTTCCGAGAAAACCTTTGAGGTATATCTCGCTCGAATCATCGCTGTACTGGCACAGCCAGTCGACAAGATTAAGGTCGGTGTTGAAGAAAGAGTTGTTGTCGAGCGGCAGGTAGGCAGTGGTGATTGTCTGCCCCCAGTCGAAACTTCCGGCATCGGCCTTACGGTTGCCGGTGATTATCTCGAACAAGGCAGTCATCGCACGCGGGTCACGACTGAGAAATGCCACTTTATCGCCTTTCTCTATCTGGAAGTTCACATCGTTGAAGAGTACCTCCCCGTCAATGCTGGCGCTCAGGCCATGAACTTCGAGAATCTTGTTGCCGGGTTCGCGCTCGGGAGTGAAAATAATGCCCGGATAGCGTCGCGATGAAGGCTGGATTTCCTCTACGTTGAGTTTTTCGAGCATCTTCTTTCTGGACGTGGTCTGTTTGCTCTTTGCCACATTTGCCGAAAAACGCTGGATAAACTCCATGAGCTCCTTGCGCTTTTCTTCGGCTTTCTTGTTCTGCTGCTGTTGCTGGCGCAATGCGAGCTGGCTGCTCT
>CAMWUD010000188.1 GCA_947177365.1 uncultured Porphyromonadaceae bacterium
CCACCCATGTTTGTCTATTATGGATTTTACATAGAATAAGCCGATACCGTATCCTCTCACATCGGTCCTGTTACCATGGGGTACTCGGTAGAATTTACTCCAGATGTAGGGTAATGATTTTTCAGGAATGCCGATTCCGTTGTCTGCTATTGATACTCCATTGGCATATGCCTTGATTATGATAGTAACCGATTCTCCGGAGTATTTGATACTGTTGTCTATAAGGTTACCGATTATATTTGAGAAATGTGTGGGGTCAGCTTCGATAGTGGCATCTTCCAGACATTCCAAAACAATCTCACAAGGTTTGTCAGCTTTCAGCTTTTGCTGTTCTATAATATTGGTCAAGAACTCTTTGAGGTCAATCTTCTCTTTTGTCATAGTCAGATTTTTCCTTCGTTCCATGCTCATGGCGAGAATACTCTCGACCAAACCGGATAGTTTCTGGACGGAAGGCTATCCTTTTCTATTTCTCCACGACTGTTGCTCTATCAGACAACCGGAAGCAACAGCATATCTCATTACCCGTTCACTTCCAGCCTCAATGTCAACTATTATCTTGGCAAATTCTTCTTCAATGTATATTACGATACCGAAAACAGCTATGTTGATGGAGAGAACGCCTTTTTACGGAAGATGCCGACGGGGTATTCGGCAAGTGCGGGTTGGGCTTCACGAGGCTGGAACATACAGTTGTCATTAGTCAATCCCTTTCAGTCGTCATGGAAACTCAGCGAAGACACATTGACTACTCGCTGGTACGACAATAACATGACACAGTTTGGTTCTGACTACCACCGCCGTATATCTCTGACGGTTACATACACTTTCAATTATGGGAAGAAAGTCAGTCAATCCGGGGAACTAAGCGGTGAAAAGAACATCTCCACTTCAATACTCCATTAAGAGCCGGTTTAACATTTATTGTCGAACCAGCTCTAATTACGAAGTCTATCGAAGCATGTTCTCCGACAAGATTCATCCTCGAATTCCGCCACTTTTTAATACTTAATTGATATTCAATTTAGGAAGTCGAGGTAGAGTTGATGAGAAGTGAAAGTTGAGAGTTGAGAGTTGAGAGTTGAAAGTTTTCTTTTCACTTTCAACTTTTTAAAGAGAGCGATGCTTCCTGTACGAAATAGGCCGGACGACCTTTCGACTCGTTGAATATGCGCCCGATGTATTCGCCCATGATGCCGAGACTCAGCAGTATCACTCCGCTGAAGAAAAGTATCAGTATCACCAGTGTCGGGAAGCCTTGTACCGGGTCGCCGAGCAGCCATGTCTTGAGTAGGAAGTATATCGTGGCTATGAATGCGCCGAATGATGTGATGAATCCGATTACAGTGCTGATGCGCAGTGGTATGGTGGTGTAGCTTGTGATGCCCTCTATGGCCAGAGCGAGTAGTTTCCAGAAGTTCCAGTGGGTCTGGCCGGCGGCACGGTCGGCGCGGTCGAATGTGATTTCTTTTTTCCGGAATCCTATCCATGTGAACAGCCCCTTGGTATAGCGCTGTACCTCGCGCATGCGGCGCAGGGCATCGATGCATATGCGGTCGAGCAGACGGAAGTCTCCTGCATTCTGGAGCACCGGAATCCGGGTGGTGCGCTGGAGCAGGCTGTAATAGCTGAGACTGAGTCGCCGCCGCAACCATGACTCCTTGCCGCGGCTGCGTCGGGTGGCATATACATCGTCGTAGCCTTCCTGCCAGAAACGGAGCATTTCCGGTATCAGCTCGGGCGGATCCTGGAGGTCGGCGTCCATTATCACCACACAGTCGCCGCTGACATAGTCGAGTCCGGCCATCATGGCTATTTCCTTGCCGAAATTGCGCGAAAGGTTGACATACTGCCAGCGCTTGTCGCGGATGTTCATCTGAGCGATTTGCAGCATGGAGTCGTCTGACGAACCATCGTTTACCATGACTACCTCCCAGTCGTAGGACGGCATGGAGTTCATGAATTCGTTCATTCTGGCGAACAGCAGCGGAAGGACTGAATGTTCGTTATAGCATGGTATTAATACGGACACTTTTTTGCGCGTCTGATTTTCTGGTGTCATGGAGTGTAACTTTGAGGGAATATATGAAATATGTCATCAGCAATATCCACGCCGGAAGGCATGGCAGAAGCAATCGGCTGTATTCGTCCTGGGCGCCGAATGCCACCACTGTGTATTGTCCAAGGATAAAGCCGGTAAGCCATATCGGAACCGGACAGAGATGTTTCCGGCGAATCATCAGTGTGAGGAACCAAGCTCCGGCTACTAACGCAAGTATCAGTTCGGTCAGGTTGCTTGGCCACGGCACGACTGCAAATTCTTTGTAGATATATGTCGACAGGTCTATCATCGGAGAATGCCGCATATATACGGCGACACGATGCCAGACAAGTCGCAGTATCGGTTCGGGGTTCCGCCGCATACATTGCCCGACGTAGGACTCAATTTCGCTGCGCGGCACTGTTTTCATGATGGCGTGTATCTCACGCCATGTGGCGCTGTCGCTATATTGCCACGACTCTGATTCCGGTGCATAGCGGCGCAGGGCTTCAGCCATGGCCGGATACGGACATGTTCGGTCGGAGACAAGACCGGATTCGCGTATGGTGAAATATCCGTTAATTGACCCGGTGAACGACATTCCGCTTACTCCGTTGCGGCTTTCGTTGGCTTTTATGTAAAGGAATGTGAGCGTAGATACAGCGGCCACGCATGTGACACCGGTGATAAAAGCCCGTCGGCGGCTGTGCCGGTATTTTATCGCGAATACAACAAGAAGGCATATGGCAAGAGGCAGCAGAAAGAGAAACGAAGGTCGCAGCATGACAGCGGCGAGCAGCCATGCCGACATACGTATCATGCCGAATGATGACGGATGTGCGAGGACTCTGAGCACCGACCAGCTGACAAATACTGCCGTTGATACAGCCAGGGATTCTGTGTACAAGCACATGTTGAACTGCCAGAACATCGGATTCAGGGCATAAACCGCTGTTCCGGCTACTACCCAGCGGGAGGGTAGGGAAAGTAGCTCGAGACTGCGCCTGAAATAATGGACCGAGATGAAGAAAACTGCCCACTGGCTCATCATGACGGCTTTAAAGGCGTGCGAGCTGTCGGTGAATAAGCTGAAGAAATCGCTGATGCCGCCTATGAACAGAGGATAAAGCGGAGTGCGTTCCGGATGTATGCCGCCGCTGAGAATGGCTCGGTATGCTTCCAGATAGGAGGGTGTGTCGAGTCCCCACAGACCGGACGGAAGCATACGCTCATATGCCGCTGCCGCTATGGCAAGCAGAGTATACACAACGGCGTATGGCCACGGGCGTAGAGCTTTCATGCTGCGACGGGTTGAGTCTGGAGACTTTTAGAAATAGCTTGAGGTTTTGATGGTCAGTCCTGTGCGTTCGGCAAGTCCGAAGAGAAGGTTCATGGAGTGTACGGCAGTGCCCGCACCTCCTTTGAGGAAGTTGTCGACTGCGGCAGTGACAAGCAGTCGCCCGTCGAATTTCTGCAGATAGATGATGCATTTATTGGTGTTGACCACGTCTTTCAGCTCTACCGGACGGTCGATCAGGCATACAAAGCTGTGGTCGTCATAGAAGCTGTCGTAGAGTTCGCGCAGATGTTGGAGGTCAGTGGCTGTGTCGAGCAGCAGACTGACCATGGTGCCTCGGCTCTGCGGCCCCCGCATGCTTACAAGCTGTATGGGCGCTTTATAGCTGCTCTGCAGAGTGGCAAGATTGCTTGCGGCTTCTTCGGCCTGCGGATGGCGGAGCGGACGGTCGAGACATATGTTTCCGGCTGCCGACGCGAAGTTGGGCATGGCAGGACGGTCGGACTGCGGAGTGATTCCGGTAGCGAATATTTCGCTGTTAAGCATCAGGTTTTTGGCCAGAGGGAGCAGGGCAAGTTGAATCGCGGTGGCGATAGCGCCCGGGACAGCCACTTTTGTGCCTCCGCGTACCATCGATTTCCGGTACAGCTCAGGCAGACCATATATGAAATCTTCGTGTCCGATGCCGAATCCGCTAATGTCGACGATTCGCAGTTTTTCCGGCAATTCCTGATTTTCATTGAAGAAGGCTTCGGTCTCGCCAGGGGTGGAACAGAGGAAGATCATGTCGACAGCGGATATGTTGTAGTCCGG
>CAMWUD010000189.1 GCA_947177365.1 uncultured Porphyromonadaceae bacterium
AACGACAACCAGCAACAGCAGCAGGACCAGCAACAGCAGCAGGACCAGCAGCAACAGCAACAAGACCAGCAGGAACAGGAGCAGCAACAGCAACAACAGCAACAGCCACAACAGCAGAACGAGGATATCGAACGACAGCTCCGCGCCGTGCAGATGAAAGAAGACCAGACCCGACGCGACAAAGACAAAGAAGCCCAGCCTGCATACGGACGTCCGCAACGGAAGCCATGGTAACAGGCAAACGCGCGAAAATGCAACAGAAATAATCCAACAACGACAATAAAGCTACATGTCTGAACATAAACCACAATACCGCATACTATGCCTGCTGCTGACTCTTGCGGCTGCTCTCGGAGCATGGGCACAGAATGCGCTTACTCTCATAAATCCCGGAACCCAGATAGAAGGACGCAAGTTCGCCCTGACGTTCCGGGCCACCGGCGGTCAGGCATCCGGCATACAGGCTCCGGAACTCAAAGGCTGCAGGCTGATTTACGGTCCCTCGGTAAGCACCATGGAATCCGTGCAGTATATCAACGGACAGATGAGCCGCGAATCTTATGTCGACTACAGCTACACTTATCTCGCGGAGAAAGCAGGAGAAGTAAGCATCCCCCAGGTAAACGCTTCAATCGCCGGACAGTCGGTAAAGAGCAAAGCTGCGACATTTACCATTCTGCCGCCCGACAAGAATGCGCCGTCGCAACCCCAGCGTCCCGGTATGTCGCCACGACAGCCGGCGGTGAGTGAGTCGCAGGCTCCGCCCATCAAAAGCGACGACCTTCTGGTCCGCGTAAGCTTCAGCAAACAGAAAGTCTACGAACAAGAACCCGTAATTGCCGAAATCAAAGTCTACACACGCCACGGGATAAGCAACTTCCAGGTGCAGACACAGCCGGTATTCGACGGATTCCTGAGCGAAGAACTCGATGTGCCTCTCAACGTGAGCATCGAGCACTACAACGGCCAAAATTACTACACGGCTGTGCTCAAACGCTGCATACTCTATCCGCAGAAAGCAGGACTCCTTACTGTAAATTCCGGAAAATACGATGTCACTCTGCAGCAGGAAGTACCAGTAAGCTACGGCTACTTCATGACCTCGAAAATCATCGAACGCAAGATAACCACCACCTCCAACCAGGTGTCGCTGAATGTACTGCCCCTGCCGGAACCCAAGCCTGCCGGTTTCAACGGAGCCGTAGGCGACTTCAGCATCACCACTTCGCTCACACCGGAAGTGCTGCGTACGAACGAAGCCGCCAACTACCATCTTGAAATAAGCGGCAGCGGCAACATCAAGTACCTCAAGGCGCCGCAGCTGCATGTACCTGTGGGCATTGATGTATATACACCGAAGACCGACATACAGTCGAAAGCATCTGGCAGCAACGTCAGCGGAACATTCTCTGTAGACTACACACTGATGCCGCAGCAGGTAGGCAGCTACACCCTGCCGCCTCTGAGTTTCGTATACTTCGACCCACAGACAGCAAGCTACAAGACCGTCGCCGGACGCGAATACGATTTCAAGGTAGAGCGCGGCGCGGCAGGTGTCAGCAACACCAAAGTGGCCGAAACCGCCGCAATGACGGATATTCTCCACATAAAGCCAAGTCCGGCCGAAGCCCCTGGCTATACCGCACCGCTGATGCTGCGCAGCAGCTACTGGTATATGCTTCTTGGCATGGTGCTTGCCTTTATCGCCATTGTGTGGATCTACCGGCGCAATCTCAAACTGCGGGCCGATGTGGCTGGACGACGGCTATCGCGCGCAAACCGCGTGGCACGCAAACGCCTGCGTCTTGCCAACCGCTATATCAAGGACTCCGGCGACCGCTTCTACGAAGAGCTGTCCAAGGCTCTTTATGGATATTTCGGCGACAAACTCGGCATGCCGCCCTCTCAGCTCATCCGTTCGGAGATAGCTCAGCAACTGACCGGCTACGGTGCCACACAGGAGAGCATCGGACGCGCAATCCGCATACTCGATGACTGCGAGATGGCCCGCTTCACACCGGAACATTCGCAACAGGAGCGCGACGGCCTATACCGCGACGCGTCAGAAGTAATCAAAGAATTCGAGTCCGTAAAATCATGAACAAGACAATCCTTCACATACTTGCCGCCGCAGTGACTCTCTGCCTTTGCGGCATACTGCCCGCATCCGCTTTATCTACAGGCCAGCGCGGCGACTCCGCATATGCCGAGGAAAACTACCGCCAGGCAGTGGAGCTATATACAGCCGCGCTGAAAGAAAACGGTCCGGACGCCACGCTCTACTACAATCTCGGGAACAGCCACTACCGTCTCGGAAACACCGGATATGCCATCGTCAACTACGAGCGGGCGCTGAACATCGACCCATCGTTTGCCGACGCACGTACCAACCGCGACTTCGTACTGTCGCGCATCGACAATCTGCCGGAAGACGATTCAACATTTCTGAGCAACCTCCATCACTCCATTATCGCATGGACCACACCTACCGTGTGGGCATGGACTGCGGCTCTGCTATTCCTACTTCTGCTCGTGATGGCCGGTATGTATATATTCGGCAACGGGGTGATGCTCCGGAAAACCGGATTTTTCGGCGGCATAGTGGTGCTGGCGCTGACCATCTACGTAATGTCGGTGGCCTACAGCGCAGCCAGCGCACAGTCCGACCACAGCGCGGCTGTGGTAATAGTGCCGGTGACCAATCTCAACACCGTGCCGCGCACGCCCAAGAATTCCGATGACAAAATCATACCCATGCCGGAAGGCGCCCGTCTGCGGATAATCGACTCACTGGCCACACCGTCCGACCGTCTGGCTCCGAAATGGTACGATGTGAAAATCAACAATACTTCGCGTGCCTGGGTCAATGCCGCGCATGTCGAACGAATCTGATTCAACAGCATATCCAAGCTACAATATAAGGTAAAAAATGATAAAACACTCACTGACGACAATGCCCGGAGCTAAATTGCCCCGGGCATTGTCGTATCAAGAGATGACTTGACAATAAGCTTCTAATATCCGCGACTGGCGCGGCGTGTTCTTGACATAGCCTCCTTGATGCCCCCTTCTGCGATAGTTAGAAAATGCTTTGTTTTTTATTATTAGGCCAATAAGACTAATTAGTCTTATTAGTCTAATTTGTCTAATTAGTCTTATTAGTCTAATAATCCCTTATTCCTCTTCCTTTACAAGGCCGCGGCGATAGGCTGCGAGGAGCTTGTTGAGATCGGTCACCTGCTCTACCAGTTCGCGGCCCTTGTCGGTATCGCGTACCTTCATGCGCTTTGCCTTGAACTCGTTGAGGACTGTATTGGATATGATGTCCTGCCCTTCCTCGATGGCCTTCTCGCGCGATTCAAACGGCTCATGCTCCACAAGCTGGAAACCCCTCGAATGATATACCAGCGTATAACCCGCTATACCGGTCTCCGGCTGATATGCACGCGAGAAACCGCCATCTATTACCAGCAGTTTGCCTCCGGCTTTCACCGGATTCTCGCCTTTACGGATTTTCACCGGCACATGTCCGTTGATGATATGTGCGCCCTCTGTGGGCAAGCCGAACTCCCGCAAGATGCTGTCACAGACTTCCTCGCTGTCGTGGAGCTGATAGTAGTTGCCACGCACCTCGCGGTGTGTCTCCTTGTCGGCAATGAGATAGCGCTCGAATGTGGCCATCTTCGACTTGTCGAACAAGGGCGAGTCGGGACCGCACCAGAGATACCACATATAATCCACCGCGTAACTGCGGTCGCCTTCGTCGTTGCTGCTGCTGCATGCCAGCTGGACCAGACGGTCGAGACGGTCGAAGAGAGCCTTGCCGCTGAAGTGCTCGCCTTCCACCTCCACATCTTTGAATGATGCATCCTCGTTGAGCGGCATCGACGCATGGAACATAAGATTGTTGTTGCGGGCCAGATATAACGAGCCGTCTCGCAGCAGGCATCCCATATGCCGGCGCATCTTCTCGTTGTTGACAAAAGTGTTTCGCAGCTGTGTGATGATTTTCTCCTCGTCTTCGGTCAGACGGTTCGGGTCGGCCGGGTCTACTGTCGGAAAACTGGTGTCAAGGAGCGGATATTCCTTGCCGTCGACTGTCACGGTGCCTAGGGTGAACTCCACATGCCGCAGCATATTCCGGCG
>CAMWUD010000190.1 GCA_947177365.1 uncultured Porphyromonadaceae bacterium
CATATGTGCGATATTACCGAGGAAAACGGTAAACTTGCAGTCTGGCTCTCTAATGAGAAGTCAAACCTTGCCGGGCTTGAAAATCCAAACAATCTCGCACAGGTACTTCTTTTCAAAGAAGCCATCGCCCTGGGCTGGGATTGTCCGCGAGCTGCCGTTCTGCTTATCTTCCGCAAACTGCAAAGCGACCAGTTTACAATTCAGACCGTCGGCCGAATACTCCGCATGCCGGAGCAAAAGCATTACCCTAACGAGTTGCTGAACGTCGGCTACGTCTATACCGACATCGCCAAAGAAAAAATAAATATTGTAACGGCTGATGCCGGCTATATCTTGAACGATACGATTACCGCGCATCGTCGGGCAAATCTCTGCAACGTATCGCTCAAAGCCGTATATTCCGAGCGACCGAACATTGAGCGTAACTATCTCGGCCCCGACTTCCGCAAGGTACTTTACGACACCGCTACCGATTTCTGGGAACTCGAACATGGTGCCGGGCTTTTCTCCATCGCCGAGCTTGCCGCTATGCGTGGCGAAGATGAGGATTACCAACCGCTCCCCGAAACTGACGATTTAACCATAAATGAAAACCGCCGCCGCGTTCGGAACTCTATCCGTCTTGATGTTAAGACTGTCAACATTGAAATTCCCAAGGATGTTCACTTCCAGAACGAAGTGCAGACCCTGACAGTGGGACGTGCCAAATTTGCCCGTACTACCGGCGAGATTGACGGCGTTTTTATCGCCTATATTGATGGCAAAGGCGGTCAGTTTGAGCGTAAAGGACGCACCGATAAAATCGCGAGCTTCCTCACCGAGCTTATCGCAGACCTCTTCGGTATCTACGAAACCGATGCAAAGAAAGTGGTGCTCTATCACGAGAACCAATCCAAGTTTGACAGACTACTTGAAACTGCACTTGAAAAGTATGCACGTAAGCGTCAGGTGGCAGCCGCAAAAGCTGCTGCCGCCCGTGTCTATAAAGAACACGACTGGGAAGTGCCGGAACAGCGCGTTTATGATGCCGAAACCAACCAAGTTGCTCCGGCTGAAAATCATGCGCTCTTGCCTTTTATCCAACTTAACACCGCCTCTAATCCCGAAAAGGAATTTGTCAAATTCCTTGAAGCCAACTCGCAATGGATTGACTGGTGGTATAAGAACGGCGATAGCGGCAAAGCCAACTATGCCATTGAATACCACAAGGGGCAAGGTGGCGAAACGGCACTCTTTTATGTTGACTTCGTTATCCGTATGAAAAACGGACACATCTATCTATTCGACACCAAGAGTGCCGGAAGTGATATATTTGCAGCCGACAAACATAACGCTCTCCTTGAATACATCAAAATCAACTCCACAGCAGAGCAGCCGCTTTTTGGTGGTGTGATTTTGCAGAAAGGTTCAAATTGGCTTTATTCTCCACTTCCTATCAAGAACACTACTGACACATTAAACTGGGATAGCTTCTATCCGCAACAGGCGTAAGATATGAGCAACAAAGGAATAGACCAAAAATTCGTTCACTACGGCATACGTCGCGATGACCTCTTGATGATTGAGGCCATCTGCGATGCCGAACAGATAGACTTCGACTGGTTGAGCGAGGAAATTCTCAAAGCCTATCACGCAAAGAAAGTTGACGCGATAGAAATTGACGATGCCACTACGGAAGACATTATCCGTGCGGCAATTCAGAAAATTAAACAGTAAACAGTCCTCGCCATGCTAATTCAAAGAATCAAAGTCAGCAACTACAAGACTTATCTTGACCTTGACCTCAATCTGACAGTCGACGAGGAACGCCCCATTATCCTTATCGGCGGCTCAAACGGAGGCGGCAAGACCACCTTGTTCGAGGCCATCAGCGGTGCGCTCTACGGCCTCAAAATCGAGAATCGCGACCACTTCATGGAACTGATCAACCAAGGAGCCGCAGGGCAAATAAAGCCCGAAATCTGTTTGCAGATCACTTTCAGCGGCAAGGTACTCGGTCAGGAGCAGAAGTATATCCTTAAACGCACCTATGTTCTCAACCCTGCCGGGAAACCGCTTGAAAGCGTCAGCCTGAACATGAACGGCAATATATTTGTGTACGGTACCATGACCGCACCCAAAGAGCGTATCAAGAACGAGCAGGAGGTCAACAAGATTATCAAGGCCAATCTTCCACAGGAGTTGAGCCAGTATTT
The DNA here is from genome assembly GCA_947177365.1 of uncultured Porphyromonadaceae bacterium. GTDB lineage: Bacteria > Bacteroidota > Bacteroidia > Bacteroidales > Muribaculaceae > CAG-873. The sequence continues at coordinate 2,196 of CAMWUD010000190.1, forward strand.
CCTGTTTGACGCCATGCAGTCGAGCGAACTGCTTAAAAAGAATGTGTTCGCGCAGACCATTCGCGACAACTTCGAGAATGTGCTTGGCTTCAAAAAATACCTCCAGCTCAAACGTGCCGCCGAGAAGTTGCAGCAAGAATGGGCGCAGCTGCGTTTACAGGCCGAACAGGAAGCTGCCGAGTATAACGAACTCGTCAGCCAAAAGGAGAAACTGACAGCCGACCTCAACGCTTGCATTGCCGAACAAGATGCCCAATACAAGTATCTTACATCTATGGAAACCGAATATCACAAAGCGAAAGAGGGAGCGCAGCAGAGTGCCGCACTCAACAAGCGCATTACTGATATTACGGCAAAAATTGATGATATTGTGCGCCGCGCCGCATCATACGCCGAGGATATAAAAGGCTTTATGGAAAACATAGAAATAAATGTTTTCCTCCCGAAGATGGCTGCAAACCTCTCCATTGAAATCAACAATATACTCCGCATCAAGGACGAACTGGCGAACTCGACAACCGCTGCATACCCGTTGGAAACACTTCGCGACGTAACCGCAAAGATTATCGACTACCTCAAAGAGCTGTCGTTGTGCCCGGCGGAAGTGGACGAGGAAAATGTGGTGAAACACATGGTTGCCATGCAGAACACCACCAACAGCCAAGACCCCTTCGACTATTTCGATAATGCCGAGATAGCCGCCTTGAAGTCGCTTGTCAATCGCGGAGCCAACAATCAGTTTGTTGCCCTGTATCGTCAGCGTCAGGACCTCGAAGTGCTGCTCGCAACTATCGGGGAACTGCGCACCGAGCGCAACAATCTCGAACAGACCCGTGCCGGAGGCAACGAGTTTATCATTTCCAACTATGAGGAAAGCCAGCGCAAACTCGACAAAGCCAAGATTGCCGAGGGGCAGCTGAAACAGGAAATACAAAAACTCGAAAACCGCATACACCGTTATGATGTGCAGATTCAGCAGGAGCCGGATTTGAAATATGACACCCTCGTCAAACTCAAACCGTTCTTCGAGAAAGTGGCCGACAGCCTCCTGAAAAAGAAAAAGGCGCAGATTGAAAGCGAGATGCAGCAACAGCTCAACCGCTTGCTCGTGTCATACAAAGGACACATCGGGCGCGTGGAGTTGAGCGACAGTATGGAAAACTTCAACATCAGTATTTTCCATACCAAAGGAAACCAGATTTCTCTCAATCAGCTTAATGCAGCCTCGAAACAGATTTTTATTCAAGTGCTGCTGAAAGTGCTGCGCAATCTCGGCGACTACAATCCCCCTGTAATGATTGATACCGTGATGGGGGTGCTCGACAACGAGAGCCGCGAGATGCTTTTCGAGGAATACTTCCCCAACCTTGCCGAGCAGACTATTCTTCTATGCACCACATCGGAGGTGCGCCCCGACAGCGATTATAAGAAGCTCGAAGCCTTCATTTCAAAGACATTCACGCTCCATCGCGACGTGGAGGAACAGAAAACGACAGTCAGCGACGGCTATTTCGGAATCGAATTAAATCAGTAAAGCCATGCCATTACTATTTGGAGATATATACTTTCCGGAGAACTTCAATACGGAGTTTGCACCGCTTAAAGACAAGATTGAGAATCTAATCAATCTTTCACGCTCTGCCGGTAATGAGCGTCGATATTCCATACTGAACAACAAGCTGATGCGTATCTGCCTGCTTGTGGGGCTATCCACACCCGGAAAACGAGATGAAAAGACAGTGGAAGCTATCAAGTTGCAGAAAGGTAGTCGCTTTCAGGCAAGTTTCTTTACCCACCAGGAGTTGGCACCGCTTTATTCGGCCTTGATTAAGCTGCGCTATAACGATACGTCACTTGACTTGTCGAACAATAATGTATTTAAGTTTCGCAAGTACTGATTTCCAGAGATAGAAACATAAAAAAACGACAT
>CAMWUD010000191.1 GCA_947177365.1 uncultured Porphyromonadaceae bacterium
CATATCACGGACCCGGACAGGCCAACGGACTCTGCTTCTCTGTGGCGCCGGGTGTGCCGCTGCCGCCGTCGCTGCAGAACATATTCAAAGAAGTATGCAGCGACACCGGCGCTCCCATGCCCGCCGACGGCGACTTGCAGCGTTGGGCAAGCCAGGGAGTGTTCCTGCTCAACGCCACACTCACCGTCGATGCCCATCGCGCCGGGTCGCACCAGGGGATGGGCTGGGAACGCTTTACCGATGCCGTGATACGCAAAGTGTCCGCCAGCTGCGACCATGTGGTGTTCATGCTCTGGGGCAGTTACGCCCAGCGCAAGGCCGATATGATAGACAGCCGGAAACATCTGGTACTCAGCTCGCCCCATCCGTCGCCGCTGTCGGCCTACCGGGGCTTCTTCGGCAACCACCATTTCTCGCTTTGCAACAGCTGGCTGCAGCAGCACGGAAAGGAGCCGGTCGTATGGTAAGGCAGATTATATTCACACTGCTGATGCTGAACGCGCTGCTGCTTGGCGCCGCCTCGGTCGACACCATGAACGGAACTCCCTGTGACCGTGTGCGCAGTCTGCGGGTAATCAATCCCGACGACCCCTTCGGGCCGCCCGTAATCCGGCTCGGCAGCGGAGATGTGCTCGAGGTGAATTTCGATGTCCTGTCGGAAGACCGCGACTACCTGCGTTACCGACTGGTGCACTGCAATGCCGACTGGACGCCGTCGACACTCGTCGACTCGGAATTCCTCGATGGATTCAACGAGTCTGAAATCAGCGAATACCGTTTCTCGCAGGCCACTACGGTGCATTATGTCAATTACAGTCTTACGATTCCGAACAGCGACATCGCCCCGAAACTGTCGGGAAACTATCTGCTGCAAATATATCCCGAGTCAGACCCCGAACAGGTCTGGGCACAGTACCGCTTCATGGTCAGCGAGGAAAAAGTAAGGATAAGCGGAGATGTCACCTCGCGCACCGATGTCGACTACAACGATGCCCACCAGCAGCTCGAACTGGCCGTAGACACACGCGAGAGCGGAGTGGCCGACCCGTTCAACGACCTCTTTGTGGTGATTCAGCAGAACGGACGCCTTGACAACGAAGTGGCTCTGCGGCAGCCTCTGCGCATGTCCGGCACCACTTCGGTCTATGAGCATCAGCCACGCCTGATATTCGAGGCCGGCAACGAATACCGGCGCATGGAGACGGTCAGCACCCAGTTCCCCTCCATGGGTGTGGAGTGCATCGACTATATCGACCCGTATTATTACCACACGCTGCTGACCGACAGTCCGCGAAACCGCACACAGTATCTTTACGACCAGACGCAGCACGGCGCTTATGTGGTGAGAGAATACAACAGCGCCGACTCCGATGTAGAGGCCGATTACACAGTGGTGGTGTTCTCGCTCGACATGCCCTATGAACCCGATACGATGATATTTCTCGACGGCGACTTCACCCTGCGGCGTTTCGACGGCAACGCGCGGATGAACTACAACCGCGAGCGAGGCTGCTACGAACGGCTGATGCTGCTCAAGCAGGGGGCCTACAACTACCAGTATCTGGCAGTGCCGCGCGGAGCCGGACGCGGGTATACAGCGCCGATAGAAGGCGACCGCTACCAGACAGTCAACCGCTACACAGTCAAGGTCTACGAGCGCCGTCCGGGCAGTCGCGCCGACCGTTTGCTCGGAGTAGCTACAATAGGACAATAACATATGGAAGAAAAAGAAGAAATCATGCTTGAAATAGGAAAAACATTGGTAAGCCTCGATCTGGCAGAGCGCTATTTCTGCTGCGACCTCGACAGCTGCCTTGGCGAATGCTGCATAGAAGGCGATGCCGGCGCACCGATTACCGAAGAAGAGAGAAAGAAAATTGAAGAAATACTGCCTGAAATCTACGACGAACTGTTGCCGGCGGCACAGCGCGAAATCGATGAGCACGGAGTGGCATACGTGGATGAGGAAGGCGACCTGGTGACGAGCATCGTCGACGGACGCAACTGTGTCTTCACCTGCTACGAAGCCGGAGGCATGTGTCACTGCGCCATCGAGCGTGCATACCGTCAGGGACGTATCGACTTCTGCAAGCCCGTGTCGTGCCACCTCTATCCTCTGCGTCTGACCGAATACCCCGACTTTACGGCAGTGAACTATCACCGCTGGAAAATATGCCGCTGCGCCGAACTGCTCGGACGTCGCGAAGGCATACGCCTCTATCAGTTTCTGAAAGGACCGCTCGAACGGCGCTTCGGTGCCGAATGGTACGCCGAACTCTGCGAAGCCTGCGAAGCATACCTGCAGGAATACGGGAAATAACAGACCAAATGACGTACGTCGCCAGGCTCACGCATGATTGTGCGCGGGCCGGGCGCTGCACCTGTTTGCGTAATTCGATAAAAATTCGTAACTTTGCATCGAAAATCCGCCAGACTCAGCGGCGACTGCGGCAACTTGCAGCAATACAATGAGTTGTGTAAACCACATATCACAATCAATACCCTTCTGGTTCACATCTGAAAGCACCCGGAGGGGAGAGAAAGAGCACCCAGAAAAGGTGCTTGTTTAATTTTTTTTCAGAGCAAATCCGGTCGGCGCCGAGCCAGACCGTCGCACAATGCCAACGATAGCCGAGTTACAGGCTTATATAGCCGCCACCAAGGCACCCGCGAGCGCGCGCAATTATAGCGCCGTGCTCCAGCGTTTTGCCGACTATGCCGGAGATGGAGAGCTGTGCTACGACAGACTCACACCCGAATTTGTGGCCGGATTCGGCAACTACCTTCTCTCCGAGGGGCTTACACCGGCAAGCGCCGGACTTTTCCAGCGTTGTCTGCGTGCACTGCTCAAAGACACAGCGCCTGCAGATCGTCTGCCGCAGGTAAAGGCAGCCTTCGCGGCAGTAAGCAGCCGCAATATAGGCGCCAGCACGTCACTCGGTGCCGAAGCTCTGCGCACCATAGCCACAGCCGACCTGACCGCATATCCTTCGCTCGACCGCATCCGTCAGGCCTACATGTATGCCATATATTCGGGCGGGGCTACCCTCGGACTGATGCAGACCGACTTCCCCGAGGCGCGCACACTTCAGCAGCAGCAGATACTCAGACAATTCCGGCGCCGTCACGACGAGGAGCTGGCCGCATATGTCGGACGACTGTCTGCCGAAAGCTACCGCAGCGGACTGCGGGCCATTGGAGCACAGCTCGGCATAGAGCCGGATATCGACAAGACCACCGAAGCCGACAACTACGTCGAAGCCGCACGCTCCATCGGCATCGCCCCTGAGCGCATCGCCGCCACCATGGCCGTGTCCAACGCCTACAGCGCCCAGGTGTCCGGAGCCGATAAAGTGACAGCCCGTCAGCGGCAGGCCGCCCGTCAGCGGGTGGCGCACGCGCTCTTCGACCTGCGCCCGCGCTGGTATGCCCTGCGGGTCTATCGCCGTACGGCGGCCGAGCTCGCAGAAGAACTGCAGGCAGAGGCAGAAGAATGCGGAGTAGCTGAATTAGAGACCTTTGTGGCGCCGGAGCCGGTCGTAAGACCCGGCATGCCGCAGCCTTCGGGGAGTGCCATGATACAGCGGTTGCTCTTTGTACACACCCATGAGGCGAACATCATAGACATAAAGCGGCGTCTGGGCGCCGGAGTGCATCTCTACAGTTACCGAGACGGAGGCCGTCCGGCACATATCCCCGACGCCGACATGAAGCTCTTCATGTTGCTTGCCGATGCTGCGCGCGACACCATACAATATCATTTCCCGGAGGAAGGCGAAGACGCGGCCGACCGTTATCGTCCCGGCATGAGGGCGCGTGTCAAGGCCGGACCGTTCACCGGACTTGCGGGCGTCATCGGCCGCAGTAAGGACAGCTACAAGGTAGTGCTGCGCATCGAAACCCTCGGAGGCGCGGTCATCACCGCCGACCTCCCCGCCGAATTCATCGAGCCGGAGTAGGGCAGGCAAATCATATCGCATACAAACGAGCAGTTGCTCTTAGTGAATGCCAGTAACTATTCACCTACCTTGATTTCCGTAAGCTGTTCATTATCAATGTAGGGACG
>CAMWUD010000192.1 GCA_947177365.1 uncultured Porphyromonadaceae bacterium
TCAGGTCCCAGAGAATCTAGCGGCGGGCGAACTCCACGGCCGGGTAGCATTTGCCGAAATCGAGACCTGCCGCACCGGCAAACTGGAAGTCCGGCAGCAGACTGATGGTCTTAGCGAGAATGTCGCGTTCTTCTACCGAGAACGACCGTGTTTTGCGGCCTTTTTCGATGGCGTTGAAGAGCAGGGTGTCGCCAAGATCCTCCTGCAGATATGTCATTCTGTCGGCACTTACAGCCAGCACCTCCGGCACCGGGAGACCTTGCTCACGGAAATGCTTGTCGAGATACAGGAATGCCTCGTTTTCCTCCTTGCAGGTGCCGAGCACTCCAATCAAGGTCTTGCCCTGCGTGCCCAGACGGAAGTACCGTCGGTTGGAACCGGAGCTTGGCAGTTCGGTAATCTCGGCCGGTTCCTCTCCGGCATAGTTCAGGTATAGGTCAATCAGTGAGCGGGTATCCATTGGTGGGGTTTGTGGTTTTAGTTGCCGAGTTCGGACAGGAATTTGATTCTGAGCAGTCTGACTTCTTCCTCTTTATAATCGGGGCAGAGCTGCCGGTATGCTTCATCGAGGTCGTCGGTATCGCATTCGCGGAAGTAGTCGAATACATCGGCCTGGTCTTCCTCGTCGATGTATTCGTCAAGGAAGTACGAGATGTTGATTTTTGTTCCGGAATTGACAATCGCTTCGATTTCTTCGAGCAGCTGGTCGAAGTCGAGGTTGTTCGATACGGCTATTTCTCCAAGGTCGATTTTGCGGTCGATGGCCTGGATTATCTGTATTTTAAGTTTCGATTTGTTTGCCACAGAGCGGACAACCAGGTCTTCCGGACGCTCGATTTCGTTTTCTGATACGTACTGTTTTATCAGTTTTACGAACTCGGCGCCATAGCGCTGGGCTTTTCCGGCTCCTACACCCGGGACGTTCTGCAGTTCTTCGATAGTGATGGGGTAGGTGGTGGCCATGGCTTCCAGCGACGGATCCTGGAATATCACGTACGGAGGCAGCTGCAGGTCGTGGGCTATTTTTTTACGGAGCGCCGAAAGGATGGCGAAAAGCTCCGGGTCGGCGGCAAACGCGGAGCCGCCTTTGAGTTCTACTTCTTCCTCTTCGTTGAATTCGTTGTCTTCCACGATTTTGAACGATTTGGGATGGTTGAGGAAGTCGCGTCCGGCCTTGGTCAGTCGGACTGTGCCGTAGTTGTCGATGTCGCGCTCCATATATCCGGCGAGTTCTCCCTGGCGGAGTACTGTGCCGAGATAGCGCGGGTCGGTGCCTTCGGCGCAGCCGAAGACCTCAAGGTCATCGAGATGATAAGATTTTATGTCTGCGGTTGCACGGCCGATCATTACATCCACAATCTGTTCGGCTTTAAATTTTTCTTTCACAGCCGCTACTGTCTCCAGTACGGCAAGTAAGTCTTCTTTAGCTTCCACTTTCTTTTTCGTGTTATGGCAATTGTCGCAATTATCGCAGTTGTCTGAAGGGTATCCTTCCCCGAAATAATGCAGAAGTGCCTTTCTGCGGCATACTGAGGATTCTGCATAGGCTGCGGTCTCGATCAGCAGCTGCCGGCCTATTTCCTGTTCGCTGGCCGGCTTGCCCTGCATGAATTTCTCAAGCTTCTGCAGGTCTTTGTAAGCGTAGAACGTGATGCATCGGCCTTCACCGCCGTCACGGCCGGCACGACCGGTCTCCTGATAGTATCCTTCGAGAGACTTAGGCATGTCGTAATGTATCACGAAGCGTACATCCGGCTTGTCTATGCCCATGCCGAAAGCGATTGTGGCTACAATCACATCGACTTTCTCCATCAGGAAAGCGTCCTGATTGTCGGAGCGGGTGGCGGCATCCATTCCGGCGTGATACGGAAGAGCCCGTATTTTGTTTACTCTCAGAAGCTCCGCCAGTTCTTCTACCCGTTTGCGGCTCAGGCAGTAGATGATGCCTGATTTGCCCGGGTTCTGCTTGATGAAGCGGATTATGTCGTGGTCGGTGTTCTTGGTTTTCGGTCTTACCTCGTAGTAGAGATTCTCTCTGTTGAACGACGATTTGAACACTGCGGCGTCAGTCATGCCGAGGGTCTTCTGGATGTCGTGCTGTACTTTCGGGGTGGCCGTTGCCGTGAGAGCGATTACAGGACGGTTGCCGATTTCATTGATAATCGGGCGTATACGCCGGTATTCCGGTCTGAAGTCATGTCCCCACTCCGAGATGCAGTGAGCCTCGTCGATAGCGTAGAACGATATCGTCACAGACTTCAGAAATTCTATATTCTCCTCTTTGGTGAGTGATTCCGGAGCTACATATAGCAGCTTTGTCAATCCGTTGCTTACATCGGCTTTCACCTGGTCGATGGCGGCACGCGTAAGTGATGAATTCAAAAAGTGGGCCACGCTGTCGTTGGCGCTGAAATTGCGCATCGCGTCGACCTGGTTCTTCATCAGGGCGATAAGCGGCGACACCACAATAGCGGTGCCCTCGCTTATCAGAGCAGGCAACTGATAGCAGAGCGACTTTCCGCCACCGGTGGGCATAAGCACAAAGGTATCCCGGCCGCTGAGCAGTGATTCGATTATGGCCTGTTGGTTGCCTTTGAATTTGTCGAAACCGAAATGCTCTTTGAGCGCTTCGGTCAGTGTTATGTTGCCTGTCATGGGATTGACTCCGTTAGAAGATTGATATTCGGGGAATTATTAAAGGTAATTGCGTCTGATAGAGATAGAATTATTGTTGGATTTTGGTTGATTTGGCCAGCTGGTCGGCCACAAGTTGCCGGGTGATGGTGAATTCTTTCAGACCGGTGCCGGGCACTTCATACATAGAATCGATCATAACCGATTCCACTATCGAACGCAGTCCGCGTGCGCCAAGTTTGTATTCGATTGCTGTGTCTACAATAAGATCGAGCGCATCTTCATCGAATTTCAGCTTCACTCCGTCCATATTGAACAGCTTCACATACTGTCGTGTGATGGCGTTTTTCGGTTCGGTGAGCACCCGCCGCAGAGCGCTTCTGTCGAGAGGCTCGAGATGAGTGAGTATCGGCAGACGTCCGATGATTTCAGGAATCAGGCCGAACGATTTCAGATCCTGCGGCTCAACATATTTAAGATAGTCGTCTTTCTTCACGCGGCGCTGTCCTGCCGAGGCGTAGCCTACGACATGCGAGTTCATGCGGTGGGCTATTTTCTGCTCGATGCCGTCGAAAGCACCGCCGCAGATAAACAGTATGTTTTTGGTGTCGACCGGTATCATGCGTTGCTCCGGATGCTTGCGTCCGCCTTGTGGCGGCACGTTCACAACCGAACCTTCCAGCAGTTTCAGCAGACCCTGCTGTACGCCTTCGCCGCTGACGTCGCGTGTGATTGACGGATTGTCGCCTTTTCGGGCTATTTTGTCTATTTCATCGATAAACACGATTCCGCGTTCGGCTTTGGCAACGTCGTAGTCCGCTGCCTGCAGCAGGCGGGTAAGCAGACTTTCGATGTCCTCGCCGACATATCCGGCCTGGGTCAGGACGGTGGCGTCAACGATAGTGAACGGCACATCAAGTAGACGGGCGATTGTTTTGGCAATCAGGGTTTTGCCGGTGCCGGTAGGGCCTACCATTATGATGTTGCTCTTTTCGATGTCAGTGTCGTCGGTTGCCTGCATGAGGCGTTTGTAGTGGTTGTACACGGCTACCGACAGATACTTTTTGGCGCTTTCCTGACCGATTACATATTGGTCGAGGAATTCCTTGATCTGTACAGGTTTGGGCACATCGGAGAGCTTTTTGGCAAACTGGTTTTTTGCCTTGGCCTTGTTTTCCTGCTCAACCTCCTGTATCATGCCGTTGATCACATCTATGCATGAGTCGCAGATGAACACGCCGTTTTCACTTCCCGGAATCAGATATTGGGTCTGGGAGGCGTCGCGTCCGCAAAAACTGCATTTGTTGCTTTTTGCTTTAGGCATGGCTTATGCGTTCTGGTCTTTTTTGGTACGTATAAGAACCTGGTCGATCATTCCGTACTCTTTGGCTTCTTCCGAAGTCATCCAGTAGTCGCGGTCGGAGTCGCGC
>CAMWUD010000193.1 GCA_947177365.1 uncultured Porphyromonadaceae bacterium
TCCCTGCCTCCACATCAGAGCATGGGCAATAATGAAGATGTCGGACTTGTCTGACTTGTCTGACCTTTCTGACCTTTCTGACCTTTCTGACTTTTGTGGAGGCAGGGATGCCTCCACTCCGGTGGGGCTGCTATAATGGGATGTAATTTTTTTGTGGGAAAATTTATTATTGCTATCTTTGCAGAAAACAAACCAATCAGATTATGAGAAAACTCTTTCTTCCGGCTGCCATGACGGCAGCATTGTGTGTTCAGGCCGGTGGGCTTGACTATCGTCTGGACATGATCGACGAACCTGCAGACAGTGCTGCTGCAGATTCTGTCGAAAAGTTTGTGTTCACGGAAATAGCAAAGGTGCCCACAACCTCGGTAAAGAACCAGAACAAATCGGGCACCTGCTGGTGCTTCGCCGGCACATCGTTCTTCGAGGATGAAATCATGCGTATGGGCGGTGACAGCCTCGACCTGAGCGAGATGTTTACCGTGCGTTATTGCTATCAGGACAAGGCCGACCGCTATGTCCGCAACTACGGCGAGTGTAATTTCGCGGCCGGTGGCTCTGTGCTTGATGTGCCTTATGTGTGGGAGCGCTATGGTGCTGTTCCGGAAGAGGTGTACAGCGGTCTGCAGTACGGCGAGGACAAGCATGTGCACGGTGAGCTGGACGCTGCTCTTTCCGGCCTTGTGAAGACTGTGGCCGCCAAACCCAACCGCAAGGTCAGCACAGGCTGGAAGAAGGCTCTGAACGGCATTCTTGACGCATATCTGGGCGAAGTTCCCGAGACATTCACATACAAAGGCAAGACATACACTCCGCAGTCGTTCGCGCGCTCTCTGGGCATCAATCCGGAAGATTACGTGGCAGTGACAAGCTTCACGCATCATCCGTTCTACAAGCCGTTCGCTGTAGAGGTGCCCGACAACTGGCTGGGCGGCTTCTATCAGAATGTGCCGATGGAAGAGATGAAGGCTATTGTCGACAACGCGCTTGAGAACGGTTTTCCTGTGGTATGGGCCGCCGATGTGAGCGAGGGCGGTTTCAAGTGGCGCGACGGAGTGGCACTGATGCCCAAGGGCAAGACTGAAGGCGATATGAACGACAGCGAACTCTCCCGCTGGGTGAAGCTGACTTCGGCTGAACAGAGCAATGAAAAGTACAACTTCCAGGGTCCGGTTGAAGAAATCGAGGTGACTCAGGAACTCCGTCAGGAGATGTTCGACAGTCAGGAGACAACCGATGACCATGGTATGGAGCTGGTAGGCATAGCCACCGACCAGAACGGCAACCGCTACTATAAGGTAAAGAACTCGTGGGATACCAACCAGATTTATGACGGCTACTTCTATGTGTCGATGCCATATTTCCTGGCCAAGACCATGAACATCCTTGTGCACAAGGACGCCCTTCCCAAGGACATCGCCAAGAAACTCAAATAATGCAGCGAATAGGCATACTTTCAGACACCCACAGCTGCTGGGACGACCGCTTTGCAGTCCATTTCCGCAATTGCGACCAGATATGGCATGCGGGCGATGTGGGCGACATGAGTGTGATAGCCCGTCTCCGCGAGGTCTGTCCCGAATTGCACGTAGTGCGGGGCAACATTGATTCCGGCCGGGTGGCACGAGAATGCCCCGAGGCGGAGTGCTTCATGGTGGAGGGTGTGAAAGTATGGCTTACCCATATAGGCGGCTACCCCGGACGTTATGCGCCCGGGGTACGCCGTATCCTTGCCGAACTGCGGCCGGAACTGATGGTGTGCGGCCACAGCCATATTCTGAAGGTACAGTACGACCATGAGCTGGAACTGCTGCATGTGAATCCCGGCGCCGCCGGCTATCACGGATGGCAGAAGGAGCGTACGCTGATGCGCCTTGTCATAGACGGCGATACGATGCGCGACCTTGAAGTTATAGAGCTTGGCAAGGCAAAAATGTGATGTCGCCGTACTCCGGCCCATTCCAAATCCGCATAAGAATGAAACTATACAGGATATTGACTATAATACTGCTTGGCGCAGCCGCATGGTCGTGCAAGCCAAGCGAAAGCAACTACCGCCGGGCATACGAGCGCGCTGTGGCTGCCCGGGAATCGGCGGACTCCGACCTCGACAGCACAATATATGGCAAGGCGCGCCGCGATTTCGCCATGCAGAAGCTGGTGGTGGCCGGCGATACGGTGGATGTGAAGATACAGCACGTGAGCGTGACTCCGGACGGAGGCGGCATCAACGAAAGCCTCATGCGCTACAATGTGGTGGCCGGACAGTTCAAGCAGCTCTTCACGGCCAAATCGATGCGGGAGCGACTATTCGAGGCAGGTTATCCGGCTTCGTTTGTGGTGCAGACCTCCGAGCCGTACTACTATGTGGTGGCATCGAGCCATAACGACCCGGCGATGGCAGTGAAGGCTCTCCGTGAGCTGGAATCCGATCGTCCGGTGGCCATGAAAGCGCCGCTGCCGTTCATACTTCAGAGAGCAGGCCGATGAGCATAATCGAGATAAGCAGTCTGAACGATGAGCGTGCGGCAGTGTACGGGCGTCTGACCGAGACCCAGCTCCGCAACCGTCTCGACCCGGCGAAGGCGGTATTCATTGCCGAGAGTCCGAAGGTGATAGACGTGGCGCTGCGTGCCGGCTACCAACCTTTGTCGCTGCTCTGCGAGCGTCGGCATATAGAAGGCGATGCCGCCGACATAATCAGCCGTTGCGGCGATATACCGGTGTATACAGGCGACAGGGAGGTGCTGTCCGGCCTTACCGGTTATACACTGACCCGTGGAGTGCTGTGCGCCATGAGACGTCCGGCAGAGACAGCCGCTGCCGACATATGCGCCTCGGCACGCAGAGTTGCACTCATCGACGGAGTCACCGACACAACCAATATCGGAGCGATATTCCGCAGTGCAGCCGCCTTGGGCATGGATGCGGTGCTTCTGACCCGTACGAGCTGTGACCCCTTGAATCGGCGTTCGGTAAGGGTAAGCATGGGTTCGGTGTTTCTCATACCGTGGGCGTGGATAGAGGCTCCTGCGGTGGAGCAGCTGCATGCACTCGGCTTAAGGACAGCGGCCATGGCACTGACCGACCGCAGCATTGGCATAGGCGATGAGCGGCTCCGCGCCGAAGAGCGTCTGGCCGTGATACTCGGCACAGAGGGCGACGGCCTTGCCCGGGAGGTAATAGAGGCCAGCGACTATGTCGTGCGCATACCAATGGCCTACGGAGTGGATTCGCTCAATGTGGCGGCTGCTTCGGCTGTGGCATTCTGGGAACTCGGCAAATAAATCACTACAGATGGAATGGAATAGACTTATAAGCGACAAGCGCTTCGGACTGGAACACTACCACGACCCGAAAAAGAACGCCACCCGTACCGATTTCCGGCGCGACTACGACCGGCTTGTGTTCTCATCGCCGTTCCGGCGCTTGCAGAACAAGACCCAGGTGTTTCCGCTCCCCGGAAGCATATTTGTGCACAACCGTCTGACGCACTCCATGGAGGTGGCCTGTGTGGGAAAATCGATGGCCGACAACATAGGACTGGCGCTCCGTGGCCGATATTCGACGGAGCCATGGGCATCGGAGCTGAGCCATCTCGGCGACATAGTGGCGGCGGCATGTCTGGCCCATGACCTGGGCAATCCGCCCTTCGGCCACAGTGGAGAGAAAGCCATAGGCACATATTTCAGCGAGGGCGCCGGAAGTCCGCTGCAGAGCAGACTTTCGGAACGCGAGTGGGCCGACTTTATCAATTTCGAGGGAAATGCAAATGCTTTCCGCATACTGACCCATCAGTTCAAGGGGCGCAGGGAAGGTGGTTTCGCCATGACCTACAGCACACTGGCTTCGGTGGTGAAATACCCCTATGAGTCGGTGCTTGCGGGCAGCAAAGGGAAGTTCGGATTCTTCAGCAGCGAGACCGGCAGCTATCTGCGGGTGGCGGAAGAACTGGGGCTGAAGCGACTCAGCGCCGAGGGCGAGCCGCTGCGCTACGCCCGTCATCCGCTTGTGTATATAGTCGAGGCCGCCGACGACATCTGTTATGAGGT
>CAMWUD010000194.1 GCA_947177365.1 uncultured Porphyromonadaceae bacterium
TTCGCGGGCGCTTTCTTTCGAGAGGGTCGGCAGACGCATGCACCCGTAGCCGAGAACCGACACCCGGTCACCGCTGTTGTGGTTGGTCCGGTAAGTCATTTCGCCCGGAGTTTTTGAGCTTTTGACGCTATCGGCTATCGTACCCGATCCACAGGCGGCCAGCATGCCGGCCGCAGCTCCGATACCAGTATATTTCAGAAATCCGCGGCGGGAAAGGCCGCGTTCGTTGTTCTTGTGGTTCATAATCAGAGTTCGCGATGAATTTCTATTCCTTCTACGTGTATGGCCGAATGTTCCGATGATTTGATTATGCCGGCGGTACCTACCGGACAATTGTACTCGCATGCGCCGCATCCGATACATATTTCATCGCTGACCACCGGCATCAGCACATCAGGCTTGTCGGCGTCAACGGGAACCATCATGATTGCTCCCGACGGACACTGGCGGCTGCAGTTGCCGCACTTCTGTCCGTTCGCCGAGATACACAAAGTGATGTCCACCACCGCACGTCCGATTTTGGTAGACGCCTTGGTGGCAGTGTCAAGTGGCAATATTGCGCCTGCCGGACAAACCGACGAACACGCTGTACACTCCGGACGGCAATATGCGTCGGTGAATTCCATCCGTGGCTGCATGAAACTGTCGAGACTGGTCGATGGCCGCAGCACTCCTTCCGGACATGCCCGGATACAAAGCTGACATGCCGTGCAGTGGCTGCCGAGGTGCAGAAGACCGAGCGAGCCGGGAGGCACCAGCGGAGTTTTGCGGAGCGGAGCTTTCTTCTGCCGGACTGCGGCAAGGGCTCCGTCGCCTTCCACAGCGGCCTTCACAGCCAGCGAGCCTGCCACAAATCCGCCTGTCAGCAGGAACGCACGCCGGCTCACACCGGATGCCCCGTTATCTGTGTTTTGGTTGCTTTCCGACTGTTTTGCCGGGCTGTCGCCCTTCGCCGGCATATTACGTTTCCATGTATATCTGACCGCTCCGGTAGAGCAATTGTCCAGACAGTCCATACATGCCACACAGCGGCTATGATCGATTTTGTGTTCCTTTCCGTTGATGCACTTGGCCTTGCAGTTTCGCTCACATTTGCGGCAACCGTTGCAACGCGAGGTGTCGATCATCGGACGAAGCAGCGAATACCTCGACATATATCCCAGAACCGTACCAACCGGACATATGATATTACAATAGTCGCGGCCTCCTCTCCAGGCCATGACGGTCACGACAACAGCAGTCAGCGCGGCAACGGCAAGCACCGGTACAGACACAGCAATGGCGACAGGAGAGAACATGTAGTTGTCGTGTGCGACCGACCATTCGGCAAGCTGATTGTTGGTCCAGTCATAAAGCGGAGCAAAAATCTGCGATGCGATACGTCCGTAGGCGCTGTATGGCTCAAGCAGTCCCGCAAAAACTGCTGCAACAGCTGTGGTCAGTCCGAGAACCAGCATCAGTGAGAAGCCGGCCAGAACAGCTATCCGCGTACGACGCCATGCCGGAGTATATGAAAAACGGTTCTTGCGTTTTTTCCGTGGGCCGAACCAGCTGTGCAGCCGTATCACCACATCCTGATATATGCCCAGAGGACATATTACCGAGCAATACACACGTCCGAACAGCAGAGTGAGCGCCAGCAGAAACACTACTGCCAGCAGATTCATCGACAACAGAGCCGGGATGAACTGTATGCGGGCCAGCCATCCCCAGCAGTCTCTCGCCGTACCGCTCAGATCGAGAAACAGAAGTGTCACAGCGAGTATACTGATGACACCCAATATAATCCGGATTTTTTTCAGCATATGATGATGTGTTGTTGATGCGGCTCTTGGAGCCTGATGTTATTCGTCAATAAGGAAATCGTCGGATATCGCTTCGGCCACAGGTGTGCCCTCATCGATAAGATGCTTGTCGGAGCAGCGCAGAACCCGCCCGGGGAACTGGTCAAGCATCGAAAGATTATGAGTGGCTACAATCACCGCCGTTCCCGATGCCGCAATGTCGTACAGACTGTTGATAATCTGGCGTCCGGTCTCAGGGTCAAGATTTCCGGTAGGCTCGTCGGCGAGAATCAGACGTGGTTTGTTAAGCAGGGCGCGGGCTATGACTATGCGCTGCTGTTCGCCTCCTGAAAGCTCGTGCGGCATCTTGTATGATTTGTTGGTCATGCCCACTTCACGCAGCACCTCTTCAATACGGGTTTCTTTTTCCGCCTTGTCGCGCCAGCCTGTCGCATCCAGGACAAATTCAAGATTTGCAAACACATTTCTGTCGGTAAGCAACTGGAAATCCTGAAAAACAATGCCGATCCGACGCCGCAGCATGGGGATGTCTTTCCGGCGGATGCTGTCAAGACTGTAATCCAGCACCCGGGCCTGGCCGCCGGCTACAGGCACTTCGGCATACATGGTCTTAAGCAGCGAACTCTTGCCACTGCCTACCCTTCCTATCAGATAAACGAATTCTCCTGCTTCCACCTGAAAGTCCACATGCTTGAGCACCACAAGCTCCTTGCGCGTGACTTCAACGTCTTTATAGTCTATGATTACGGACATCTTATATTTTGAATGATTGTCAGAATGATTGTCAGAGTGATTGCCACATATGCAACCGGGTTGCAAATATAGCTCATTTTTCGCGTTTATGCAACTGCCTCAGACGGAGTACGCGGCATTTTCACTAAATTTGCACAAGAAACAACAGAAAACCGCTATAATGAAAAATTTATCCGCCATTTGTATAAGCGCATTATCTCTCGCGTTGGCCGCATGCGGCCACAGTCATGGTCATGAAGGCCATGATCATGACCACGACCATGAACATGAGAACCACGACCACGGTCAGGAAACCGAGGCAGTTCATCACGACCACGCCGATGACGACATCATACTTGAACCCGACATGGCTTCAAGGTTCGGAGTACGGACTGACACGGTGCGTGTCGCGATGTATTCAGAAAGTATAAAAGGAGCCGGTACGTTTATCAGCAGCAGCAGTTCGATAGCCGATGTCACCGCTCCAATATCAGGCATAGTAAGCTACAGCCGCAGCGTAACCGTAGGAGCCAAGGTCAAGGCAGGCGCGACTGTAGCCACTGTCCGTCCGGGACGGGTGGAAGGCGGAAGCGCTAATGCCGCCGCGCGCGCAGCCATGCTTGCCGCAAAACGCGAGATGGACCGGCTCAAGCCTTTGTACGACGACCATCTTGTCACGGCTGCCGAATATAATGCCGCAGTCGCAGCTTACGAGGCTGCGGCCGCTGCTTATTCGCCCGGTGCCACCGGGGCGGCAAGTTCGCCGATATCAGGTGTCGTGACCTCTGTCAGTGTCGCTTCCGGCGCATATGTCGAGGCCGGTGCCATGCTGCTGCAGGTAAGCAGCGGCGACGACCTTACCTTGCGGGTCGATGTGCCGCATAGCCGCTACGCCACTGCCCGGAATGCCACTGACGCCAATATACGTATGTCGGACGGACGGACTATCCGTCTGAGCGATGCGGGCGGACGGCGCATCTCGGCCGCAGAAGCAGGAGCTACAGCGGCAAACGGGTTCGTAGCTGTGTATTTCAGTGTGCCTGCGTCTGTAGCCGTCGCACCGGGAGCTACCGCCGAGGTGTATCTACTCGGAGAATCAAGCGGTGAGGGCATTACGATACCGCGAACAGCCCTGAGCGAACAGCAGGGAAGTTTCTTTGTATATGAAAAGACCGGTGACCACTCATACCGCCGCATCCCTGTCTCTGTTGCCGGCGACGACGGCATCAACGCCATTGTGGCGTCCGGCCTCCACGGCGGCGAGGTGATAGTTACTGAAGCTGTGACAACAATACGTCTGGCGGAAAATTCCGGAGCTATACCGGAAGGCCACAACCATTCTCACTAAGAGCCGAATCATATGCTTAACCGAATCATACATTTCTCTTTATACAACCGGCTGACAGTCGTGATACTGTCCGCCGTGATACTTATCGCCGGCACTATGGCGATGCTTCGGACGGATGTGGACATATTCCCGGATCTCAACGCCCCCACCGTAGTGGTGATG
>CAMWUD010000195.1 GCA_947177365.1 uncultured Porphyromonadaceae bacterium
CCTGGTCTAGCATATAGAGAGCCAGGCCGTTGTCGCCGATCAGCTTCAGGCGGTCAATCAGACCCTGGGCAGTCTCTTCTTCCTCCACCTGCTCGCTGACAAACCAGTCGAGTTTGCCGCGTGTGGCATAATCGTGTTCGGCCTCGGCCAGCGCATAGATGGAATTGATAAGTCCGGTCACTTTCTGTTCATGAGCCAGAGTGTCGACAAAGGCGGCCAGCGGCGAATCCCAGCTCTGGGGCACAGCGTCTATCGGGGCAAGAGTCACACGACCACCGCGAGAAAGCAGATAGTTGATGAAAATCTCGGCATGAGCCTGCTCTTCCTTGAACTGGATACGGAACCAGTTGGCGATGCCGTGATGACCTTCGCCCTCGAAGTGCATGGCCATTGAGAGATAAAGATACGCCGACCAGAATTCAGCGTTGATCTGGGCGTTGATAGCGTCCTGGATTTTAGGTGATACCATAGTTGTATAGAATTAGGAGTTTTGTTTTCAAAATTACTAAAAAAACACCTTTGCAGGCTGTTTTGCCGTGAAATTTAGCAAAATTTATGCTTTCGATTTGGCTGAGAAAAAAAAAGTGCGTAACTTTGCATCGCTTTTGGAGCGTCTGCTCCGGAGCAAGTGTCAGTCTTATGGTGTAATGGTCTCACTACAGGTTTTGGTTCTGTTTGTCCAGGTTCGAATCCTGGTAAGACTACTGAAAAGCGCAGAGCCTCAGGCTCTGCGCTTTTTCTATGTTTAACAATTCTCCTATCATGAATTCTCCCGTCATGTCAACAGCCAATATCACCGACCGCGTTATATCGTGGTTTGAACGCCCCCGCGTATGGGGCTTCTTTCTCTCCGTGGCCATCATGGCCCTGATCGCCCTGTCTTTCTTCTATCCCGACAACATCGACGGCAACACCCTTCAGCAGCCCGATATGGTGCAGGGCGCGGCCAACGGCCAGGAAGGCGCGGCCTTTGAAGAGGCCACCGGCGAGAAGGCTCTCTGGACAAACTCTCTATTCGGAGGCATGCCCACCTTCCAGATTTCTCCCTCCTATCCGTCGAACGCCCTCTTCCAATGGCTCAACGACCTCTACGGTCTCTGGCTGCCGGCGCCGTCGAACCTCATGATGATGATGATGTTGGGCTTCTTCATCCTGCTATATGCCATGGAAATGCGCTGGTACTATGCCTTACTGGGAGCCATAGCGTGGGGATTCTCAAGCTATTTCGTGATAATCATCGGAGCCGGACATATATGGAAATTCGTGGCTCTCAGCTACATTCCGCCTACCATAGCAGGCCTGGTGCTCTGCTACCGCGGACGCTTGCTCGCCGGCTCGGCGCTCACAGCACTCTTCGCCATGCTGCAGCTCAACGCCAACCACCCGCAGATGTCGTACTACTTCGCCATAGTCATGGCAGCCATGGCCATAGCTTATCTCTGCGAGGCCTTACGCCGGAAAACACTGCGCCAGTGGCTCATTGCCTCGGCCTGCCTGCTCGGCGCCGGTGTCCTGGCTTTAGGAGCTAACCTGCCAGCCCTCTATAACACTTACGAATACGCCCGCGAGACCGACCGTGGCGCCAGCGAACTCTCCGCCGTCTCTCAGGACACCGACAGCGAGGCAACTCCTGCCAAAGCCCCCACCGGCGGCATGGACTACGGACAGATTGTGGCATGGAGCTACACTCCCTCTGAATCGCTGTCGCTGCTGGTTCCCAACATAAAAGGCGGTGCCACAAGCCGCCCCGTCGGAGGCATGAACCAGGGGGTGACCCTCTCCGAAATCGACGGGTCTGACGAAGGCATAAACCCTCATGACGCCCAGATACTCCAGATGCTGCCCCAGTATTTCAACGATACCGAAGGCACCAACGGCCCGGTATATGTCGGCGCCATCATCTGCATGCTCTTCCTCCTTGGCTGCCTTATAGTGAAAGGCCCTATGAAATGGGCGCTGCTCGTAATGACTGTCTTCTCGCTGCTTGCCGCTCTCGGACGGCACTTCGAGGGATTCACCGACCTGCTGGTCTACAACCTGCCGATGTACAATAAGTTCCGCGCCGTCGAGAGCATTCTCGTCATAGCCGAATTCACCATGCCGCTGCTGGCGGTGATGGGCCTGAGACAGCTGTTGAGCGTGAAAAAGCCTTTGGTCACCTACCGCCGTCAGTGCATAGTGGCCGTGGCCGTGCCAGCCGCAGTCTGTCTGCTTGCCATAATCTGCCCTTCCATCGCAGGCGACGCTGTCACCCCCTATGAAAAGGAGGCTCTGATTTCATACAACCAGCAGGGATATATAACCGACTACAGCTCGCTCATCGACAAAATAGAGTCGCTCCGCTACGGACTGGTGAGATACGATGCCACACGCTCGCTCATTTTCATACTGCTCGGCGCACTCACCCTGCTGGCGGTGGCCACGTCGTGGATAAAGAGCCGGGTAGGCGTAGGCGTGCTCACAGTGCTCGTGCTCATAGACCTCTATTCTCTCGACCACCGCTATGTCGACAGCCGCAATTTCGTGCAGACTGCGCTCCAGACAAGCGACCCGCTGGCCGCCGATGAACTCGACCGCCAGATTCTGCAGGACAAAGACCTTTCATACCGCGTGGCCGACTTCGACAATTTCGGAGGCGCCCGGCGCAGCTACCACCACAAGATGATAGGCGGTTACCATGCCGCAAAACTGCGCCGCTACAACGACCTCATCACCCGCAACCTCATCACCTCGCCGCAGATTCTCGACATGCTCAACACCCGATATGTGATTCTCAACGGTCAGGTATCGCAGAATCCCTACGCCTTGGGCAACGGCTGGTTTGTGGAACAGCTCGACTATGTGGACGGCGCCGACGCTGAGTTCGCCGGACTCCAGACCATCGACCCCGCATCGCAGGCCGTGGCCGACAGCCGCTTCAGGAGCGTGCTCGGCGAGGCCGGCTCCGTGGCCGAAGGCGACACTGTGGCTCTTACCGCATACACACCCAACCGCCTCAGCTACGATGTTAGCAGCGCCAACGGCGGTGTGGCTGTCTTCTCCGAAATCTATTTCCCCTGGGGCTGGAAGGCCACAGTCGATGGCAAACCGGCCGAGCTTGGCCGCGTCGACTATGTGCTTCGCGCTCTGCGCATCCCCGCCGGAAAGCACAAGGTGGAGATGGTCTTCGACCCTGAGTCGCTCCATGTCACCGGCAATATAGCCTATGCAAGCGTCACACTCATCTATCTGCTCCTTGCAGCCGCCGCATTCCGATGTCTTACCGGCGGTTCACGCAAAAAAGCGTTTGCAGAAGGAATAAAGAAGTGCAAACCTGAAAAATAAGTCAGCGGCGTGTTCGGCTGGTATCTCAGATGGCGGCATGGCCGTGGCTTCGGTGTCCACTCACCCTTTGCCTTCGACTTCCTTCGCGCGGAGCTTCGGCCTCCGCGCGGCTATGTCTACTACCATTACGACCGCCTGCCCCAGACACCTGCCTTCGACAGGCGCACCATACGTCTGATTTTCCGCATAATGCAGCGGCTTCGCCCTGCCTCGGCAGCTGTCAGCGACTCCGCCCTGCGCCAGACCGCGCGTATGGCCTGCCCTGCCTGCCGTTTCAACTGCGAGACACCGGAGCTGGCCATAATCAGCGATGACAGCGCTGCGGCAGCAGTCTCCACTGACATAGCCTCCGGCGCATCAGTCCCGCATCTGATAATCCTGCGGCCATACAGCAAAGAGAAATTGCGTCTCTGGCAGAGCGCCCGGACTTCGGCATCCGGCGGCATGGGCTTCGGCGGCAGACACAGCCGCGCCCTGGTGTTTGTCTCCAATCCCAAACTCCCCCGCCAGGATTTCGACATCCGCTTCTGAGCGAATCCAAGCTCGCAGGCTTCTCAGAGGCCGTGAATTTCAATGATTTTCAAAAAAATCGCAAAAAAATTTGCGTATGTCAGATAAATGAACTAATTTTGCATCGCAAATCCCCGAAAGGGGTGATATAAACACTGCTTCAATAGCTCAGTCGGTTAGAGCATCTGACTGTTAATCAGAGGGTCGTTGG
>CAMWUD010000196.1 GCA_947177365.1 uncultured Porphyromonadaceae bacterium
CGAGGTATTGGCGATGACCGGATTGGCTGCATACTTGGTGAAGGTCTTGCCGCCGTCGAGAGAATAGGCCATGGACTGCTGCTGGTGGTCGGCAGCCGAGGTATAGAAGGCCACCACAGCGTTGGCGCCGAAGCCGGCGGTATTGTTCTTGTCGATGACAGTGCTGCCCGAGAAAATCATGCCCAGTTCATCGGGAGTGAGAGCCACCGGCTGTTCCTCCCAGTGGATGAGGTCGGCCGAGGTGGCGTGTCCCCAGCTGAGATTGCCCCAGTCGTTGCCCGAGGGGTTGTACTGATAATAGAGATGCCATACGCCGTCGGCGTAGAACATGCCGTTCGGGTCGTTGACCCAGCCCTGGGCCGGGGTATAGTGTATCTGAGGACGGTATTTCTCGTTGTAATCGCTTGCCGACGGCTGTTCGCCGGGAGTCTGGCCGGGTTCTTCAACGTTAATCTCGGGTACTTCGGCGCTGAAATGAGAGCTGTCGCAGGCGGCGGCGCCAAAGGCGGCGCCGACACCCAAGGTGAATAGAATAACGTTATTTATAAATTTCATAATCAGCGAGTTTTGAGATATTCGAGAGCGTTTTTTGCCATGGTGAGTATGTTGCCCTGATAGAGATTGTTGCGGGGATTGGCCGATTTATCGGGAGAGCCGTCCGCATTTTTCATAGAGAACTCGCAGCCGCCGTTGCCGATGCAGAGCAGAGTGCCTTTGAAGTCGGTGTTGCCCTGCTGGGCTTCCCATATGTTGAGCTGCGATACCCACCATATCTGGCTGTCCCAGGTAGCCAGAGGGATGATGCCGAACTCATCCACGAGCCGGTTGTAGCATTGTTCGTCCTGGTTTCCGAGTCCGGTCCATAGCGAAGGCAGGTTGAAGAAACAGCAGTTGTGGTCTTCAGTCCAGCCCGGGCCTTTTACGGCTATGAGCTTGGTGTCGGCGTTGGTCTCTGTCTCCAGGTCGCGGAATAAGGCATGGCCGGAGTGGTCGCGCTGGAAGCGGTGGTCCGGGTTAAGCTGTACGGCCATCTTCCACACATCGCCGTTCCAGCCGCCCGCGCCCCAGGCGATAGAGCGGTCATTGCTGCGGACCTCGCTTACATCAAGACGGCCGAGAGTGGTGGAGTAGACCACAGCATGCGACCAGAGCAGCAGGTTGCCGCCGTCGCGGTACCATTGCCTTACAGCGGGAGTGGCATCGAGCACACACTGCGGCATATCGAAGACACACTCTTCGCCGGCGCCATCGGCCTCGACATCGCGGATGAAGAAAAGCACACGGTAGGGGTCGAGTTGTGCGGCGTCGTGAATATCTCCGAAGTAGATGTAGCTTGCCGAGGGATAGGTGTCGTGGAGCCAGAGCCATGCCGAGGCCTCATCGTCATCGCCGTCGGCCACGAGCTGTTCAGGGGTGGGGTAGAGGCCGAGGAAACCAATGGCGGTCTTGCCGATACGCAGGGAGGCTGTAGCCGGCACGGCAGGGCCGTCGGCATTTACAGCAGTGAGAGTGACAGTCCATTCCTCGCCGTAGTCTACATCGGGAATCAGGAAGCTGACAGCCTCGGACGAGAGCGACTCGCTGATGCTGCGGCTGCCGTTGGTGGCGCTGAGTTCGATTGACGACGCCGACTCGTTGCGGTCCCAGCTGACTGACACGTCATAGCCGCCCTGACGTTCGGTCTGGGCCAGCGACAGACCCGACACACGGGTCGCACCCTTGCGTGTATATGTTTTCACCACACCTTCTGAGAGATTGCTGCCGTCGGTGAGCTTGAACACATAGGTGTATTCCACGTTGGTGTCGATGTCGCGGTGTATGTAGCTGTTGCCATCGACTTTTTCCTGCGCGAAGATTGCCTGTCCGTTATAGACGGTTACCTGCATGGCGAGATTCTGCGGAGCAGTCCAGGTCCATATATAATCGTTGCCTTCGAGACTGCCGGAGATGGCCGATTCGCTTATTGGAGCCACTGCGGCGGGCAGCGCTTCTATATCTTTGTCCTGGCAGGCAGTGCTGAGCGACAAGGCCGCCAGAGCTATCATTGTAAGTCGGATGAATTTCATGGTAATCAATTATAACCTTTGTTTTGAGTATAAAGTCCGGGTACGTAATAAAGCTGATTGTAAGGCACGGGGAAGAACTCGTTCTTGTCGGCGGTGAAATGAGCGCTTGAATAGTACTGGGCATAGCTCTGTCCGTCGTAGCTCACATTCTGTTCGGTCTCGAAGAAGCGGTTGATAGTCTGAGAGGCTATGCCCCAGCGGCGCAGGTCGAAGAAGCGGCTCGATTCCATGGCCATTTCCAGTCGCCGTTCCCAGCGTACACATTTGCGGCCGGTCTCCTTGTCGCTGATATATCCGGCGGGATAGTTGCTGATTTCGCAGTAGTCGGCGGCATAGCCAATGTGCTTGGCCACGGAGTTGGCGGCGCGGCTGCGGATTTCGTTCACTATGGTGAGAGCCTCGGCGAAGCGTCCGAGTTCGACCAGAGCTTCGGCGCGCATGAGCATCACGTCGGTATAGCGGAACACATAGTCGTTCATGGCGAAAGCCTGCCAGGAGCCGTTGAAAGTCTCGCCTTTCGAGCGCTGCGGCACATCTTTGAGCGAAGTGTAATAGCCGTAAATGTTCGGAGTGCGGCTGTTGTCCTTGGTCATGGTGTATTCCGCCTCGTATTTGTAGGGCCATGACGGCATGCCTACGGTATGGAACAGACGCGGATCCCATTTCTGGCTCATGGGTACGCCCTGCACCGGATATTCGGTGGCGTTGTTGAAATCATCGAACATCGGCAGGCCGTTGCGGGTCTTGAAGGCGTTGACCAGATTCTGCGACGGCTTGTGGAAATCCCATCCGCAGCTCCACATGCCCCAGCAGCCGTTGAGCATGTTGCTCCAGTTGGCGCGTCCGAAGGTGGTGTTGTCTTCGGTATAGCTTGATGTCTGTACCGCGAACACCGACTCCTTGGAGTTTTTGTTTTCCGGCAGGAAGATGTCGCCGAAGTCTTCAAGATAGCCGAACTGAGAGTTACGTACCTCGTCGGTGTATTCCACTACTTTTTTCATGTAGTCCTGATTGATGAAGTCAGGGCCGGTGGTACGTTCATATCCGTCACCCCAGGCAAGAGTGAGGTAGCACTTGGCCAGATAAGAGGCAGCCGCAATGCGGTTTGCGCGGCCTCCGCCGTCGGATGGCACAGCTTCCAGATTGTCGTAAGCGAATTTGAAGTCAGCGATTACCTTGTCGAAGAGTTCCTCATAGCTGAGGGCATCGTTGCGGGTCTGTTCGAAACTGTTGTCGGCCACCACCTGTTCGTCGATCCAGGGAATTTTGCGGAAAACGGTGAGCAGCTTGAAATAGAAGTGGCCGCGGAGGAAGCGCACCTCGGCAAGGCGGCGCTGCGCGGTAGCAGCTCCGAGCACAGCCTCGCCGTTCGATTCCAGCGCGAGGATGGCGCGGTTGCAGCGCGAGATGGCGCAATAAAGGCGATACCAGAGTTCGTCGAACTCTCCGGGAGTGGAAGTCATGGTCGACCACATTTCCCAGGGGTGGTAACCGGTGTCGGTAGTACCCGAGCCGCCTTTGAGGCAGTCGTCGGAGGTAAGGTCGCCGTAAGGCCAGAGATTGAACGGGTAGTTGTACCAGCAGTCGCCGAGCATGGCGTAGGCGGCGGTGACCATTTCCTCAGGTTCGCCGTAGACATAGTCGCCGGAAATCACGCCGGTCGGGGGAACATCGATGAAGTCGTTGCATGAGGCCGCAGCGACGCAGAGCATGCCTGCGGCAAGTATATTGGTGAGTTTCATTTGATTTCGTGTTTTGAGGAATTAGAAACCGATTTGCAGGCCGAAAGATACCGAAGTCGGAATCGGGTAGGCCCAGTTGGCGTTTTCAGGGTCGCTGCATGTGAGGCTGCTGCTCTTGATGGTGCAGAGGTTCTGTCCGGAAATGTACACGCGGGCATTGCGCAAACGCCAGCTCTGGAGCAGTTTTGCCGGAAGGGTATATCCGAGCTGCAGG
>CAMWUD010000197.1 GCA_947177365.1 uncultured Porphyromonadaceae bacterium
ATAACACTGTCGGCATGGAATTAGACCGGCTGGCACTGTGTGAGCGTGGCACGGTCATGCACGATACGATACACGACACCTACACGGTGCACGACCTCAACAACGGCATTAGTGGCGTATATACCGAGGACGAGATTATACACATTAAGGGCCTGACCCTGCGCAATAGCAAAAAGGGCGTTAGCGTGCTGTCGTATGCACGGCTCACTATGAATATCGCCGCGACTGGCGACCAAGAAACGCAAAATAGATTTGCCAACGGCGGCAACGTGCGCGGCATAGTGTCTAACGATACCAGCGTGCGCGGTTTCGGCGAGTATCAAGACAAGCAGTTAGAGAAAACCGCCGAGAACTTAGACAGCCGATTTCAAGGGGGCGAAAGGATTGTTAGCCTACCAGGGCAGGTGGATTTTAAGCAAATTTCGCTTAGTTCCACCGATATGCAATTTTTGGAAAGCCGCAAATTTACGGTTATCGAGATTTGCCGCTTTTTCAGTGTACCCCCGACGTTTGTATATGCCGACACCAGCAACAATTACAAGACCGTAGAACAGGCCGACATAGATTTTTTAAGCCACACACTAAACCCCCTACTGCGTAACATCGAGATAGAATTACGCCGTAAACTTATCGCGCCCCAGCTGTGCCGCAAATATAAATTTAAGTTTGACCGCCGCGAGTTATTCGCGTGTGACCTTAACGGCATGATGAACTACGGCACCAAACTTTTGCAGATTGGTACGACCGTAAACGAGGTGCGCAAAATGAATAATTTGGCACCAGTCGAGGGCGGCGACACCGTGTTAGTGTCGGCAAACCTGCGAGGTATTAACGAAATTGGCGTGCAGCCGCAACAGCCGGAAGCACCCGAAAACAAAGATAACGACAATGGCGATGGAAACAAAGAAGGAGAAATTTGAAGATTACGAAGGCTTTGTTGAAAAGTTTAAGCTTAAAAAGACGACAGACGATTGCTATACGCCGCAATACGTCTACGATGAGATATTTTCATGGTTCAATGAAAATATCCAATCTTTGGATGGCTGTAACATCGTTCGCCCATTCTGGCCCGGTGCTGACTATAAGGCTTTAGAATATCACGAGGACGACGTGGTGTTCGACAATCCTCCCTTTTCAATATTTGCCCAAATAATAGATTATTACACAGCAAAAGGAATTAAATTTTTCCTCTTTGCGCCCTCATTGACTTTGTTTTCCGCCTTCAGACCGAATGTTACATATATTGTAGCTCACTGCGATATAAAATATGAAAATGGGGCGGTCGTCAGAACATCATTTGTCACAAATATGGAGCGGCGGCACCGCGTGATATTGGCAGGCGATTTATATAAGCAGGTCAAAGCGGCAACAGAGAGAATGCAGAAGCAGGACAAAAAATCTCGTAGGGCGATAATATACCCCGACAATCTTATTTCGGGAGCAACGCTTGGACGTCTCGCGGTCCGTGGTATCTGCATGAAAATACCAATGGCAGAATGTGAATTTGTCAGAAAGCTGGATAACGCTCAGGGGACGGTGTTTGGCGGCGGATATCTTCTCGCCGAGCGAGCTGCCGCCGAACGAATCGAACTATCACCACGCGAAAAAGCTATTATAGAATCATTAGGAAAATGACGAAAAGGAATAAAAACACCGAGGTAAAACGCACCCTGCGTATCGACTGCGCAGAACTGCGCGTGCGTGAGGCTGGCGAGGGCGAGGCTTCCAGCCGCACTATTACCGGGTACGCTATCCTGTTTAATACCCCATCCGCGCCGCTATGGAGCGACGAGGACAGCGAGGCACGCGAAGTTATCGCCCCGGAAGCCATCACCAAAGAACTGTTAGACGGCTGCGACATTAAGTTTACTATGTACCACGACCGCCAGCTGATTTTAGGCCGTAGCAACAAAGGTACCGGCACGCTGGAGTATTTTGTAGATGATAAGGGCGTAGGCTTTAATTTGGAGCTGCCTAAATCACCTAACGGCGACGAGGCGTTAGAACTGGTTAGCCGTGGCGACATATCCGGGTGTAGTTTCGCTTTTACTACTCGATACTGGGATAGTGATTTTGTCGAGCGCACGGCAAAAGTGGTGAACGGTGCGACACAGATAACCTACACGGTCAAGGCTGTAACCGGCGTGTATGACTTTACGCTGGCAGCTGACCCGGCCTACCCCGATACGTCGGTAGAGTCACGCGAGTTTACCGCCGGACTGCGCGAAGTGGAGAAACCCACCCCGGAAGAACCAAAACCCGATAACGAAAAAATGCGTAAGCAGCTGCGTGAAATGCGCCGCGCTGCCGCACAGAAATTGATATAATATTTAACATCAATAGTTTCAGTAATGAAAAAAGAAGAAAAGAAAAAGCTGAACGTGCGTGAGTTGGTTAACAAGTATCAAACCAACTGCGACCGTATCAGTGAAATTGCCGAAACCTGCGAAAAAGAGCAGCGCGAGCGCACTGAGGCGGAGGACAAAGAATTTGCCGCTCTGACCCGCGAGAATCAGCTGTTGCAGATGAAAATGCAGGTGGCAACCGCCGAGCATCTGCGTGAGAATCCCAATGCGGCCGCCGATGCTGTGAAGATCATCCGTGAGAATGCTTCACGTGGTCAGAAATCGGAGATCATTTTTGTACGTGATCTGATGATGGTCTCTGATATCACCAATGGCGCTATCGTTCCGCTGAATGTTCAGGAGATCATCAAGCCGCTGACCGAAGGATTTATTCTTGACAAGGTTGGTCTTCCTATGCCTACCGGTCTCAGCGGTGATTTCGTTTGGCCGATGTATGAGATGGTAGAGGCACAGATTGCCGGTGAGGGTGTTGCACTTTCTGATACGAAAATTCCGTTCTCGAAGATGACCGCAGCACCTGAACGTGTGGGTATCGCAATCCCGGTAACAAACCAGTCGCTTAATCAGAGTGATGGTGTGCTGGAGATGATAGTGCGTGAGATCATGCCGCGTGCCATCCGCCTGCTGCTGAATAAGATTCTCTTCTCGACCACCAAAGTAAACGGCGCTACTAATCTCGTGGGACCGTTTGTCGGTAAGGTAGATTCGGCTATTGTGCTCAGTGCTGTTCCTACTTTCAAACAGCTTAACGTCGACATGAAGGCTAAGTTGCTTGAAACCGGTATCGATGGTGAGCATCTCTGTTGGATCATGACTAAGAGCATGGCCGCAATGCTCGAGGGCACACCTATCAACGAAAAGGGCGTATTTATGCCGATGCTCCAGAATGGTATACTTTGCGGACTGCCGGTATATACAACAAACTGCATCCGCGATGAAGAGACTGAGTATATCGGTCTCGGAGACTGGCGTTATCAGCCGATGGGTCTTTTCGGTACCATGCGCTTTATCGTGGATCCGTACAGCCAGGCACGCAAGGATAGCGTTGACTTTGTGCTTAACACTGATTACGCAACAAAAACGCTGCGTAGCGAGGCATTCATGCTGGGTAAAGTTGCTGAATAAATAAAAGGTTGTGTGAGATGTCTGTAGTGAGTCTGGCACTATTCAAAAAGCATGTTCGTGCAGACGATTTTGCTGATGATGACGAGTATCTGGAGCATTTGTTGGAGACTGCCGAAATATCGGTGATCAATGCGACAAACAGTACCGTACAGGAACTGACCGACGACAACGCCGGAGAGTTCCCGACACCGCTGAAACACGCGATAATGATGCTGGCCGGACACTGGTATAACCAGCGTGAGAGCGTCAGCACAGTGCAGATGCACGAAGTGCCGGACGCGCTACAAGCCTTAGTTAAACCCTATCGAAAGCTGGTCGACGATGCAAGCAGGGAGAATGAAATATAAGTTAGAACTGCATGAACCCGTCACAGCGGTAGGTAAATTCGGCTCGGAAAAGACTGAATACCGAAAGTCGCGTACTGTATGGGCCGAGCGTGTCAAGATTAGTGGAAACAGACACGTAGAAGT
>CAMWUD010000198.1 GCA_947177365.1 uncultured Porphyromonadaceae bacterium
ACATATATATGCGAGGCTTTCTGAAAGACCTGTATCTGCGCCCGTGCTGCACGGCATGTCCGGCTAAAAGCGGAAAATCAGGAAGCGACTTCACGCTTGGCGATTTCTGGGGTATCAAGAAGGTAGACAACCGTCTGTTCGACAACCACGGAGTATCGCAAGTCGTCACATATGGCGGCACCGACATGTCGCTGATTGACACCGATGCGGTATCGCTTCGGAACATACGCGGCCGTCGGGCCTTGAAACACAACCCCGTGTTCTTCAAAAGCGCGAAGCCGAACCCTCTTGCCGAGAAATTCTGGCAAAGATTTCCTTCCGAAGGAATAGGCTGTATTGTTCCGCTGGTATCCGGACAGAACCCGTCATTGCTTAAAAAGATTGTCCGCAGAGCCACAGACGTCAAGGACTATCTTTTAGGCAACCTTGAAAGCCGGCTGAGAGACTAATCACTGTATCCGCTTGACTGCGGATTCAGTTTTTTTTTGTAACTTTGCATAACTATACCATCTGACAAGACTCGCAGATACCTACAACATGGACGAAAACCATAAAAAAAGCATAGCCAGGAATACCACATTCCTATACATCCGCATGTTTGTGGTGATGGCAGTAACCTTCTATACCTCACGTGTAGTGCTTCATGCGTTAGGCGAAATCGATTACGGTATATACGACGTCGTGGGAGGCATCGTGATGATGATGACATTCATCAACGGCTCTCTCGCAGCCTCCACAAGCCGCTTCCTGACATATGAACTCGGACGGCACGACCACCGCAAGCTGGCCGACACCTTCGCCGCCGCTCTGAATCTCCACATCTGTGCGGCCCTGCTGGTAATCATCATTGGCGAGACTGTCGGTGTATGGTTTCTCTACAACCACATGACCATACCGCCGGATAAGCTCAACGCCGCTTTCTGGATTCTGCAGTTCTCCATCATCACCACATGCTTTGTATTCACACAGGTGCCGTTCAACGCCTCGATTATCAGCCATGAGAATATGTCGGTATTCGCATTCGTCGGACTATACGAAGCTTTTTCACGTCTGGCCATTGCATTCCTGATTACTCTCGACAGCGGAGACCGCCTGATTCTGTACGGCTTCCTGCTTATGGCCAATTCAGTTCTGGTACAGGTGTTTTACCGCTTCTATACCCACCGGAAATATCCGGAATGCCGCATGCGTCTTATACGCGACAGACAACTCTACAAAAAACTTTTAGGATACTCCGGCTGGGATATATTCGGCAATACAGCCATTGTGGTCCAGAATCAGGGTCTGAACATTGTGCTCAATATTTTCTACGGCCCCACCCTGAATGCCGCACGCGCCATTGCAGTGCAGATTCAGACCGGTCTCAAGGCATTCATCACCAATTTCCTCATGGCTGTAAGACCGAGAGTGGTGAAGCTTTATGCCGAAAAAAAACACGGGCAGATGTACCGCCTTACGTTCTATGGCTGCAAGATTTCGTTTTTTCTGATGCTTGCCATGATAGTGCCGATTGCTTTCAACCTGAAGTTTCTGCTCCACACATGGCTTGGCAATGACGTTCCGCCCTACACACAGGCTTTCGCCTCTATTATTCTGTGTATCATACTCATGGAATCGTTCCACTCGGCTTACCTGATGGCCTTCCATGCCATCGGACGGATAAAGACCGGTAATCTTATCTGCGGCACACTCATGATATGCGCCCTGCCTGTAGGCTATCTATGTCTCAGACTGGGATTGCCGCCATATTCAATCTTTCTGGTGATACTGGCCATAAACATAGTCTGCCAGATAATCAGCTGGCAGATTGTCCACAGCTACGTAAGCTACAGCTACCGGCAACTGATTGTCACGGTATACCTGCGCTGTTTCGCCACTGCCGCTGTATCTGTCATCGCACCGCTGATTATCTCGGCGCATATGCCCGACGGATGGGGCAAACTTGTGGCACTCACAGCAGTCTTCGAAGTCATATATGCCATAGTGCTATATATGATTGGATTCGACCGAAGCGAGCGCGAAGAACTCATAAAACCTATCATGGCAAAACTCATTAAAAAAGCACACAGATGAATATCGCGATTATAACTCAGCCATTAGGCCATAACATAGGAGGCATGCTCCAGAACTGGGCGCTCCAGCTGACGCTGAAGGAACTCGGACATCAGCCGGTGACTCTCAACTATCTGAATGAACGAAAACCGG
Organism: uncultured Porphyromonadaceae bacterium; assembly: GCA_947177365.1. Classification (GTDB taxonomy): domain Bacteria; phylum Bacteroidota; class Bacteroidia; order Bacteroidales; family Muribaculaceae; genus CAG-873. The sequence continues at coordinate 2,206 of CAMWUD010000198.1, forward strand.
GACTTAAAGACATGCTGCGCTTACATGCCCGCAATGTGCGCACTTTGATACGCCGAATGCGCGGACAGTTCGACCGCTACAAAAGAGTCTCCGACCTGCAGGCCTCGCCCGACAACATGGCTTTCATCAAAAGGGAAATCAACGTCACCGAAGCGCTTGCGCACTACCGCCCGCTCGACAACATCGATGCATATATCGTGGGCAGCGACCAGGTATGGCGGCCCCGCTATAACAAGCAGACTCTCTACGACCAGTTTCTGCAATTCACAGGCGACCTGCCTGTAAGACGCATCGCTTACGCAGCCTCGTTCGGAACAGACCGCTGGGAAATGACAGACGAACAGACCGCGGTCTGCCGCAGACTCGCAAGCCGTTTCGACGCTGTCTCTGTCCGCGAAGACTCGGCAGTGGAGCTATGCCGTACTCATCTCGGCTGCGAACCCGCAGTGGTCCTCGACCCTACTCTTCTGCCTCCGGCATCGGCTTACGACACTATCATCAGCCGGAAACACGACAGCGACTACACCGCCACATATTTTCTGGAAGCAGATACAGCCAAGCATCGTATAGCGGTCGAATCAGCACAGCGTCTTGACTGCAAGCTGGTGGATCTCAATCCATACCGCACTACACCCGAGGACTGGCTCGGACGCATCAGAGACTCACGCTTCGTTGTGACAGACTCTTTTCACGGCACTGTTTTCGCCATAATCTTCCACCGCGATTTCATTGTGGTGCCAAACAACAAACGCGGAAACGGACGCCTGCACTCCCTGCTGTCTCTGCTCAGACTGCAGGACCGTCTGGTTGCCGGCTCCGATGAATTAAACGACATAATGTTCCGGAAAATCGATTGGGAAAAGACCGACCGCATACTCGACAGCATGCGTGCCAAATCTGTCACATTCATAAAAGACGCATTATCATGACACAGAGCGCCGACACAAAAGTATCCGTTGTTATTCCTGTATATAATGTAGCGGAATACCTGCCCCGCTGCCTTGACTCCATACTCGGACAGTCGCTCCGGGATGTTGAGATTATCTGCGTTGACGACTGTTCGCCTGACAACAGCGGCGCGATTCTTGACGAATATTCAGCTCGCGACAGCCGCGTGAAGGTGCTACATAAAAGCGTGAATCAGGGGCCGATGATGGCCCGGCACAACGGCTACAGCAGTGCGGAAGGAGAATATGTGTTTTTCTGCGACGGCGATGATTTTTTACCCGGCGACGCACTTCAGACTCTATATATCCTTGCCAAAGAGACAGGAGCCGGAATCACAGCCGGAAATGTCGTCATACGGGGCTCGGGGAGCAAGACTGCGCTTCGCCGCGACGCTTCCGGAATAGGCGATTCATGGCACTCATTCATAAAGTTTCTGCTCAACGACGGCACTGCCGGACTATGGGGCATGCTTTTTTCACGCGAGCTCTTCACTGACGCAGAATATACCGCCATTCCCGGCATGAAGCAATCGGAAGACCGCCGGCTGCTTACCGAGATTCTACTCAAAAAGAAGCCTTCTGTAGCCACCACCGCACATACAGTCTATTTCTATTGGATCAACAGCGGATCGACTACCAGAGCCAAACGCACCGACGAATCGGTCCGCAGCCAGTTTGACGCCCTTTTCGGCTGCTACCGCTTGATTGAGGACGCTACATCAGATTTCACCGATGACCACGACCGCCAGATGATACGGCATCTCAGCCGCTACATAGAAAGCGGTTCAGCTGCCCGACTGCGGCCA
>CAMWUD010000199.1 GCA_947177365.1 uncultured Porphyromonadaceae bacterium
AAAATATATGTTGTTTAGAAGCTTTTGAAAAATTGTTGCTTTTAGTGCTGTTTTTTTTAATAATTTATGCAGGTTTCTGGGTGCAAAAATCCCCGATTCTTCGCGAGTCGGGGATTCTCTGTCTATCTAATCAAAGTCAGTTCTTTTATGGTTCGGCGGCCGGATGGCAGCCGGGAGTGTTTTTGATATGCTTTCTGATTGTGATTGCACAATTGTTCTACTTACACTATTAAGACGCCGATATAGGGTGAAGGTTTAACCCGCCCTACCTATTTAACATTTATCAACACTCGCCGCGTCTCTATGTCGAAAATAATTGCTACATTTGCACTATGACACAGAACGAAGTACTTAAAGATTCGGCAGAAGATATCCGGCGTGCATTGGAAACTCTGCGCCGGGGCGGTGTGATTCTTTATCCGACCGACACGGTATGGGGAATCGGCAGCGATGCCACTGATTCTGCCGCAGTCCGGCGGATTTACGACATTAAGCGCCGTCCCGACTCGAAGGCCCTAATCACGCTCGTGTCGTCGGAAGTCATGCTCGAGCGCAGTGTGGCCGAGGTGCCGGAGGTGGCATGGCAGCTGCTCGATGTGGCTGTGGAGCCGCTCACGGTGGTCTATGACAAAGGCAGTGGTGTGGCTCCGGAACTTCTGGCTCCGGACGGTAGTATAGGAATCCGTCTGGTGCGAGGTTGTTTCGCGGCAGAGCTGTGCCGCCGGCTCGGACGTCCGCTGGTCTCGACCTCGGCAAACATCGCCGGAGAGCCTACGCCGATGTCCTTCGGAGAAATCAGTCGCGAGATTCTGGAAGCCGTGGATTACGTATGCCTCACCGGACGGACCGATGCTCCGGCTGCAAAGGCATCGTCGGTGATACGGCTCGGTTGTGACGGTACTGTCAAGATTCTGAGAAAATAATGGCCTTGATATGATTATGACCAGCGCGCGCCTACAACGCCTCACATATCTTGCCTGCGACTATCTGACGCTCAATGCCGGATGGCTGTGCTTCAATGTGCTACGCTATTTTTCGCTTCCGCCCGCCCTGCAGTTCGGCCTCAGCGACTGGCTGTGTACTGCGGCACCTCTGCTCGGCCAGATTCTGGTGCCGCTGGTGATTATGGCCATTTATTGGCTTACGGGCTATTACAATCAGGTGTATTACAAATCACGTCTGGCCGAGCTGGGCAATACGGCCGCAGTGTCGTTTGCCGGAATGCTGCTGATTTATTTTGTGGTGCTTATCGATGACGGCATACCCGAACGCATGCAGAACTACGAGCTGCTCGGCCTGCTCTGGCTGATGCTATTCATGCCAGTGTATGCGGCCAGACTTTTTGTCACATCGAGAGTGGTCAGACGCATACGACGGGGCGAACTGGCTTTCAATGTGCTTGTGGTTGGAGCCGACAGCGATGCCGTCGGACTTGCATCGCGCGTAGAGAGCTTCCTGTCGCATATGGGCATGAAGGTCGCCGGATATGTGTCCGCCGATACTCCGGTAGCGGAAGACCTTGACCGTCCGGTGTACAGTTTCGAAGAGCTTCCGCGTCTGATACATGATCTCAGAATCACCGCCTTTATCGTGCAGCCGCAGAAGAGCGGCAAACGGAGTACTATTGAAATTGTGAACCGACTCTTTCCGCTCGACCAGACCATCTACATCACGTCGGATGTCCAGCATCTGCTGATGTCCGGAGGCAAGATGCAGTCGCTCGTCGGCGAACCCCTGATAAATGTGTCATCGGCCAACATCACGGCTGCCACAGCCAATATCAAGCGTCTCGGCGATGTCGTTTTCTCGGCCTTGGCCATGCTTTTGCTCTTGCCGGTATATGCTGTCATAGCCTTGCTTATAAAACTCGACTCCAAAGGGCCGGTGCTTTATCGGCAGGAACGTGTGGGATACCGCAAGAAACCATTCAGGATAATTAAATTCCGCACCATGCGGCCTGATGCAGAAAAGGCCGGCCCGGCTCTTTCCGAGGCATGCGACCCGAGAGTGACCCGCATCGGACGCAAGCTCAGAAAATACCGTCTTGACGAACTGCCGCAGTTCTGGAATGTCCTCAAGGGCGAAATGTCGCTGGTGGGGCCGCGTCCCGAGCGGGCTTATTTTGTCGACCTCATAGTGGCAAGAGCCCCTTATTACAGTCTGGTGCATCAGGTTCGCCCCGGAATCACCTCGCTGGGGGTGGTAAAATTCGGCTATGCCTCAAGCGTCGACCAGATGGTGCAGCGCCTGCGCTACGACCTGCTCTATATTGAGAACATATCCATAGCCACTGATTTGAAAATTCTCATCCACACCGTTACTACAGTTGTGACCGGACGTGGAATTTAGACATAAATATGGAACGACAGACCACGCGCGGCTCGTTGCACAGCCGTATCCACGACAGCTTCATGCGCTTTCTGATGTGGCGTGAAAAGCATGTCAAAGAACGAACATTCATCATATTCCTCGCCCTGCTGGTGGGGGTGCTTGGCGGATTCGCCGCCATGCTGCTCAAGACAGCCATACACTTTATATCGCGTGCCGCCACAAGCACGATTAATGTCACAGGCGGCAACTGGCTCTACATCCTGCTGCCTGCCGTGGGGGTGGTCATCACAGCCATGTATGTGCGCTATGCGGTGCGGCACAACATATCGCACGGTGTCACCCGCGTGCTGTATGCCATATCGCAGAACAAGAGCCGACTGAAACGGCACAATATGTACACATCGATGGTGGCTTCATCGATTACAATCGGTTTCGGCGGCTCGGTAGGAGCCGAAGGCCCTATAGTGTATACAGGCGCCGCTATCGGCTCGAACGTCGGCTCGCTGTTCAGAATGTCGCCGCGCACGCTGATGATACTCGTGGGCTGCGGCGCTGCGGCAGGCATAGCGGGCATTTTCAAGGCGCCGATAGCAGGCATGCTTTTCACTCTGGAAGTGCTCATGCTCGACCTTACCACGGTGTCGGTGATGCCGCTGTTGATTTCATCTATTACAGCGGCTACGATAGCCTACATGTCGACCGGATATGAGTTCGAGTTTTTCTTCGCGCAGAGCGAGGAGTTCTATATGGGGCGCATACCCTTCGTGATACTGCTGGGCATATTCTGCGGACTGGTGTCGCTATATTTCACCAGAGTGATGAACTTCATGGAGAACTTCTTCGGACGTTTCAGCAACCGCTGGACTAAGACCCTCGTAGGCTGTGTGATACTTTCGAGTCTGGTGTTTCTGTTCCCGCCGCTCTATGGCGAGGGATACGGTTCTATAATAGGACTGCTCGGAGGCGATACCTCGTCGATAGTCAACGGATCTATATTTTACGGCGACCGCGATTCCGTATGGTTCATAATCCTCTTCATCGGACTTATAATCCTTACCAAAGCCTTCGCGACATCAGCCACAAACGGTGCCGGTGGCGTCGGCGGCACGTTCGCGCCTTCGCTCTATGTCGGCTGCATGTGTGGCTTCCTCTTTGCATATGTGGTGAACCATCTTGGCTTCGACCTGACGCTAAGTACCAAAAATTTCGCTCTGATAGGAATGGCCGGAGTCATGTCGGCGGTCATGCATGCGCCGCTGATGGCAATATTTCTCACAGCCGAACTTACCGGCGGTTACGACCTCTTCCTGCCCCTGCTCATTGTGTCGACCATCGCTTACGGCACCATCAAGGTGTTCGAGCCTTACAGCATCTACACCATGCGTCTGGCTCAGCGCGGCGAACTGATGACTCACCATAAGGACAAGGCGGTGCTGACACTGCTGAAAGTCGGCAATGTCATCGAAACCGACTTCCTGCCGGTACACCCCGATATGTCGCTCAAGGAAATGGTGGATGTGATTTCACGCTCGAACCGCAATCTGTTTCCGGTGCTCAACGACAGCGGCGAACTTCAGGGGGTGGTGCTGCTCGACGATATACGCAACAT
>CAMWUD010000200.1 GCA_947177365.1 uncultured Porphyromonadaceae bacterium
CTGATAAACATGCGGAGCATTGAGTCCGCCTCGCTGAAACGCATGCTGTCGCAGATGCCCTGCAGGTCGCTGCGGTAGAAACGGACTCTCGGATATATGACGCTGACATGGGTAGTGTCGACCGTAAGTGATTCCGGGATTCCGGCTATGGTGTCGGCCGGAGTGAATATGCTGTCGGTTTTAAGAAACGACTCTATCTGGCGCCCGTGCATAAAAAGGGTGTCTCCTTTGGAGTATTCTTTCATCAGAGCGTGTCCGGTGACGTACGACGAGTCAATCTGTTCGTTATAATATCCGTAGTCTCCGAGCAGCTGCATTTTGCGCACTGTATCGGTCAGAACCATGGCGCCTATGGCAGTGTATTCGGCCATCATCTTTGTGTAATACAAAGTGTCTGCTGTAAGAAAGCGTCCTTCGGGTGTCACAACCGTCGAACGGTCGAACAGTTCGCAATTGTCTGTGCCGGTGTTGTAGATTGCCTCGGATGTGAATATTGTTCCCCTGCGGTTGATAATCTCGCTTGGTGTGTAGAGTTCGGCGATTTTTGATTCTGTGTTGTAATAAAGAGCCTGAGATCTGATCACAAGGGTGTCGGACTTGCTGTGGGCGTTCAGAACCACTCCGTCAGTAAACACTGCGTCTTTAGTCGGAGGAGAGTATTCTCCTGATACGGATTCGAGACGGTTGTCAGGGTCGGTGAGGACGCCAAACTGGTTGTACCATCCAAGTTCCCGGTTCAAATCATAATAGAAAGTGAAATCAGTCTCGAGCTTTACATCGCGGTTGATCATTGTGACTTTGCGCGGAGGCTCGGCGAATAGGACAGCGAGCTTCGTGCGGTCGTCATAGTCCAGACTGTCGGCGTATACGAAAAGAGTATCGCCTTGCTGCATTCTGACATGTCCGAATGCTCTGAACCGCTGCTCTCCCGGCCAATAGTGCGCGCTGTCGCAGTACATGAACATGCCCATGCGACGAAATTCCACATTGCCGTTGACTATCATAAAGGAGTCGCTGCGGTGCTTGTATAGCTCGTCGGCACGCTCAAGAAACACCATGTCGGCGTTTTCCCGGCTGGCATTCTGAATGCTGGGCCTGATTTCTGTTTTTTTTGAAATGACCGGCTGTGATTGTGCCACTGCTAACAGTGCCGGCACAACCACAGCCGTCAGTATGGCTATGGGCAGAAGTCTGCGCATTTCTTGTATGGATTACTTATTGTTTTTCAGCCAGCCGTCGTGTTCGAACTCGCAGCCGCGCCAGCCCTCTTCAATTCGGATGTAGGTGTCACGGATTTTTTTCTGAAGCCATTTGTCGAGAATTTCCTCCTTGGCAGAATTTTCATACATATTTTTAAGAAGCTGAAAATCATCGGCAAGGTTCGCTGTATGGGCTTCCAGACGGTTGGTCAGTTTGATGATGGCTACAATATCAGAGTTGCGGCGAGTGTCTTTCATGACGAAAGGCGCTGAGATTTCACCGGGCTGAAGTCCTGCCACCACTTTGGCGACTTCCTGGGGGAGTTGCGACATCTCGAACATTGTGGTGCCGGTATCTTCATTGACCATGACTCCGTTGGAGTAGCGGGTGTCTTTGTCCTGGGATATATATCGCGCAGCTTCTTCAAATGTGAATTTGTGGTTGTCGATAATGTCGGTGCGCACTGAGTCAAGTCGTTGGATTGCGTCTGTCAGATCCTTGTCAGATACTTTCGGACGAAGCAGTATATGCCGGGTGTTGACACGCTCTCCACGTTTTTCAATCAGTTGTATGATATGGTAACCGTATTCTGTCTCTACGATTTTCGATACTTTTTTTGGATCGTTGAGGTTGAATGCGACGGCGGCATATTCAGCAACAAGGTCGGCACGGCCTTTGAAACCAATCTCGCCGCCGCGCACAGAGCTGCCGTCTTCGCTGTAGAGGATGGCCATGGTAGAGAAGTCGCTTTCGCCTTTGGTGATGCGTTCCGAGAGGTCGCGGAGACGCGCCTTTACAGATTCGATTTCCTCACGCGGTATCACTGGATTCAGCGTCATTATCTGAACTTCTACCTGCAGGGGCACATATGGCAGAGAGTCGGCAGGAAGCCGGTCGACATAGCGTCGGACATAGTTTGGCGTTACTTTCACATCCTTGGTAAGAGCCTGCTTCACCTGACTGACACGGTAGCGGTTGCGCATGTTTGTGGCGTAGTAGTCACGAATCTCGGAGTAGGGCTTGTTGAAGTACTGCTCGATTTTTTCTTTTGACCCGAGGTTGTTCATAAGGAAGTTCATCTGGCCTTCCACCTGTTGCTGTATCATGGCCTCGCTTACCATTATGGTGTCGAGGTCGGCCTGATGCAGAAAGAGACGCTCTATAGCCATCTGTTCGGGCAGCGTGCAGTAAGGGTCGCCTTTCACAGGTATGCGCTCCTGAAGAGCCTCCTGATAGAATTCTTCAATCTCGGATTTGTAGATGGGGTCATCGCCAATCACCCATGCCACTTCGTCAATGATGTTGTTCTGTGCCGCGACTGACATTGACAGTGAGGCTAATGCGGCTATTATTGCAGTTTTGATGCTTGTCATTATTGTGATGATGAGTTTTAATCTGCAAAGTAAGCTATTTTTTTTTAAATATAATGTTAAATGTTAAATCTTAAGTGTTAAATAACCACTGACACTGATTTCTCTGCCGCTGATTTCTCAGTTGGTGAGTCATAGCATAATCTCCACTATGCCCTCTTTTTCGGCATCCTGTCTGATGCGCTGCTGGAACGTAGCGTCGAAATTCATCCGTTGCCGGTTGGTCAGACGCTGTCGTACCTGAGGAACGGCCTCTTCGAACGGCAGCGTTGTGCCTCCGGCTCTGTATTCGCTTACTTTGAGCAGATAGGTGAATCCACCGATGCTGAGGTCAAGCATTTTCTGTCCTCTGAACACAGCAGCTGGCTCGCTGTCGAAACGTGTCGGAATCAGTTGCTCTATCTGGCGCCATTCAACCCATTTTTCCATAAAGTAATCATAGTGTATGGCCGTGCCGGCTACAAGCCCTTCGAGTTTGTCGATGTCTTTTTGTCCGCTTTGTTGCAGAAGACGCCGGATTTCTTTAAGATCCTTGGCATTGTCGGGTATCTTCAGATATATGCCCTTTACCATCGGACGCTCGGTCTCGAACAGCTCCTTGTGGCGATTGTAATAATCCCGCAACTGCTCTTCGGTAAATACCGTGTCGCTTCTGCGGTCGAAGCAGTACCGGCGGTATTCCGCCATGATAAGGTCGCGGCGATACTTGTCTACACGCTTGTCTATTTCCTGCATGTCAAGCACGGCTGCCGCAGCCTGGTCTATGAGCTGGCCGTCAATCCAGCGGTTGACATACTGCCGCACATATTCAACGCTGTCGGCTTCCGACAGGCCTTCCGGCACTGCTTCGTGTATTTGCTGCCGCGACAGGGTAGCGGTTCTGACACGGGCTACTGTATTGCCTGTTGTCGGGACTTCTGCCGCTTTATTGTAGCAGGCGGTCAGCATAAGTGCCGCCAGAATGGAGACTGTAGTACGCATGATAGCTCTAAGAAAGGTTCTTATGAACCGGCTCTAAAAAAAATGCCCCGCCTCGGCGGGGCAAAATCTATTATTTAACCTCTTGTAGTACTTTTTTGTCGATTGACACTTTATACTTTTTACGGATGCTGTCAAGCCACTGACGCTCAAGTTCTGTCTGATAGTCGTTGGTGACAGCTCCCTTTACGTCCGCTGCTTCCTCAGGCGCATCTACCACTTTTCCGGCTACCGGGAAGTAGTAGTTCCAGCGTGAGTTGGTCGGAGCAGGCTTCTCTGCACCGAAGCCGAGATAATCGGTGATGGCGTTTTCGCCTTTTGCAGCAATCACCCGTTCAACCTTTATATCACGACCGAAG
>CAMWUD010000201.1 GCA_947177365.1 uncultured Porphyromonadaceae bacterium
ATGTAATACTGGTCGACCGCAACAACTATCACAGTTTCCCGCCGCTGTTCTACCAGGTGGCTTCGTCGGGACTCGAACCCGGCTCCATCACATTCGCGCTCCGGCGGGAAATGCGTTCGCGCAGGGTAAAAGGCTGCGAGTACCATATGGGAGAGGTGTGCCGCATCGATACCGAGAATAAAACAGTAGTCACACGGCGCGAGACAATCCCGTACGACAAGCTGGTGCTTGCCGCCGGAACCACAAACAATTTTTTCGGCATCCCTGGGCTCGAAAACAAAGTTTTCACAATGAAAAGTACCGGAGAGGCGATACGTCTGCGCAACCGCGTAATCGAGCGCATGGAGCGTGCCTCGGCCTGCTCCGACAGGGAACTCCGGCGCCGCATGCTCACGTTCGCAGTCATAGGCGGCGGCCCCACAGGAGTGGAAATAGCAGGCGCACTCGGCGAGATGAAGCGATATATAGCACCACGGGAATACCCAGAGTTCGATGCTTCCGAAATAAGCGTAAGGCTGATAGAAGGCAGCGACAGACTTCTGCGGACCATGAGCCGCCGCTCAAGCGACGATGCCTTGCGCCAGCTCGGAAATCTCATGGTGGATGTGTCGCTGAATACCCAGATGAAAGACTATGAAGATGGTGTACTGACTTTCTCCGACGGCAGCACGCTCGAGACCGATACGGTAATCTGGACTGCGGGAGTAAGCGCCGAACGATTCGACATCGTCGGCTTCACCCCGGAGTATGGCCCGGGCGGACGGCTGACGGTAGATGAGTTCAACCGCGTAAAAGGAGCCGATTCGTTTTTTGCCATAGGCGACATAAGCTACTGCGCGAGCGAACGCTACCCCCGGGGTTGTCCGCAGCTTGCCCAGCCGGCCATCCAGCAGGGACGCTGCCTTGCAAAGAACCTTAACCGTGGCAGTTTCCACCGTCCCTTCGAGTACAACGACAAAGGTTCGATGGCGACGATAGGGCGAAACCGCGCGGTGGCGGATATAGGGAAGATACATTTCAGCGGATATTTCGCGTGGCTGACATGGATGGCAGTGCATCTGATGTCGCTTCTGGGCATGCGCAACCGGCTTGTAGTGCTGGTCAACTGGATATGGAATTACTGGACGTATTCAGCGGCTTTGCGGGTGCTTCTGCGTCCGGCGAACCTGCCGTTGCGCAGCCATTTACCGGACTCTGACAAAACCAACGACCAATGAAGCGTAAAGACGAATACAGAAAGATTTACGAAACATCCTTTTCTGACGATTCCGTATGGATCGACTGGATGATGCGCCGCGTTTATGACAACTCGGAAGTCATGTTGATTGAGGATGAGAGCGGTGCGAAGGCGGCAAGCGGACTGCTGCTGCGGAGCTACGGCTGGCGGTATTTCGGAGCTGACCTCGATATGTCGTACATCTACGGGGCATGTACCTTGCCGCGATGCAGGGCTCACGGATATATGCGGCGCCTGATTGACGAGAGCCTGCGGCGGTCGGTAGAGCGTGGCGATGCCATATGCACCCTTATACCGGCTACCCGTTCGCTGTACGACTACTACTCCGCGTTCGGCTTTTCGCCTGCCGTGTATATCGACCGCGAGCGCTATACGGCTGTGCACCATTTCGAGAACCCCGGCCTGTATCATGACGCAGAAGCAGTGTATGATGAATTCCACAGACTTGAAATGGAATCGGACAATACGGTGTCGCACAGCGCGGACGATTTCGCGGATATACTGGATGATCTCCATTTCGACGGAGGGGACGCTTTTGCGGTAGCCTCCGCTTCCGATGGAAGAATATCGGCGATGGCATTTGCCGTGCCGCACCGCGACAGCATACATGTGAAGGCATTGTTCGCCGATAGCGTCGAGGCCAAGAACGCCGTTCTGTCGCTTGTGCGCGAACGTTATGGCGAGCTTATGACAGTTGTTGACTGCTTTGTCGACGGACGGCGGCGCTCTCTGGAGCGTCACGGCATGGTACGTCTGCTTGATGTGTTCCAGATACTCAACGCAATGGCGGCTTCCGACCCGCTGCTGAACTGCACCGTCAGAGTCCGTGATTCCCGAATAGCCGGAAACTCAGATATTTTCACTGTCTCCGACGGCATATGCCGCCGAGGAGGCACAACGGCCAATCTGGATGTAGGCATCGACACTCTGGCTTCAATAATCGGCAGCAGTGAGTCCGTCGGCCGTCTGATGGGGCTTCGTTCCACTCATTTCCGTCTGCCGCTTATGCTTGACTGACAGGAGAAACAGCCTCACCGACATAGTATATGTATTTCATAAGCCCGAAATATACATAAATTAAATAAATTTTTGAGTGAATATGATGAATAATGACTAACTTTGCATACATAATGCCAAGATTATTATTCATCCTATATATCATGCTTGCCGCCGTAGCTCCGGTGGCCTCGCAGGTAAACACCGACCGGGTGGTCCGCATCGGCCAGAACGCCTTGTATTTTGAAGACTACATGCTCTCCATACAGTACTTCAACCAGGCTATCCAGTCCAAGCCTTACCTTGCGCGGCCATACTTTCTACGGGCCATTGCCAAGCTGAATCTTGAAGATTACGAAGGCGCGGAAGCAGATGCATCAAAGGCAATCGAACTGAATCCTTATATCACCGATGCATGGGAAGTGAGAGGTGTGGCACGCCAGAATCTCGGACGCAACGCCGAGGCTGTCGAAGACTATGACCATGCGCTCGCTCTTGTGCCACGCAACCGCCAGCTGCTGTTCAACAAGGCTCTCGCCCAGGTGGAGACCGAACAATACGACGCTGCCGACAGCACCTACAGCGATATACTGCGCTATTATCCGGCTTTCGACAACGGCTATCTGGGCCGCGCCCAGCTGCGCATAGCTCAGGCAGACACGCTGGCTGCAGTAAAAGACATCGACAAAGCGCTTGAAATCAATCCGAAATCGGCCACAGGATATGTGATGAGAGCCGAAATAGCCATAAAGCAGGGGCAGGACTATGAAAGTGCCGTAAAAGACCTCGACGAAGCCATACGCCTGCAGCCCAAATATGTGAGTCTGTATATCAACAGAGCATTTCTGCGATACTATCTCGATGATTATTTCGGAGCAATGGCCGACTATGACTATGCGCTGGGGCTCGAACCGTACAATCCTACGGCGCTGTTCAACCGTTCGCTGCTGCTCGTGGAGGTGAATGCAAACGACCGTGCGCTGTCTGATCTTGACAAGGTGCTCGAACTCGACAGCGACAACATCCAGGCCCGATATATCAGAGCCATGGTACGTGGCAAGAAAGGCATGTACAGCAAGGCTATGGAAGATATCGACAAGGTGATAGACCGCTTTCCGGATTATCCCGGCGCATGGTTCATGCGTTCGCAGTTCAACCGCGAGCTGAAGCAGAACCGCCGGGCCGAGAGTGATTACAACAAGGCGATGGCTCTGGCCAGAGCCATGCCGCTCGAAGGCGTGGCCGCTCCGGATCCGACAGCCGACATTGCGGATGTGGCCGAAGCCGAGGCACGGAAGTTCAACAAGTTGCTTACTGTCGAAAACACCGCCGAAATCCAGGAGGAATACAACAATCAGGCCATCCGTGGAAAAGTGCAGGACCGTCAGCTTCAGGTGGAAATATCTCCGCTGATGGAGCTGGCCTATTACTCCGTGCCGAGTGAACTTGGCGAGAACACATATTATGTGCGGGAAGTCGACGACATCAACAGCGGACGTCAGTTGCGTTTCCGTATGGTAGTGGCGGCCAACGACCCGCTGATAGATGAGAGTATATTCGACAATCACCGTCAGTCGGTGGCCAACTACAACAGCTATCTGGCCTCGCACAGCGCGCGTTCGGTCGACTATAAAGGCCGGGCCATGGACTTCGAGACT
>CAMWUD010000202.1 GCA_947177365.1 uncultured Porphyromonadaceae bacterium
CGCGGTCGATGCCTGGACCATGGTGGCGTGGCTTTACGGCGAGGCCGAGTCCGGACGGGTCAACGGCTTCGAATACCGTCTGGCCGGCGACGCACAGTGGACTACAGTGCCGCAGCAGGACATAGCTTCCGACGGTGGTTCGTTCCATGCCTGCATAAAACATCTGTCGCCCGGCACCGAATACGAGGCGAGGGCATATTCAGGCAATGAGTATGGCGAGACCATCAGCTTCACTACCGGTGCGGTAAGTCAGATTCCGAACAGCGATTTCGACCAGTGGTGGCTTGACGGCAAGGTGTGGAACCCCTGGCCGGAAGGCGGCCCGCAGGTCTGGGATACAGGCAACAAAGGTGCCACAACTCTCGGCACATCCAACTCCATGCCTACAGAAGACACAAGCAGCGGCACCGGCTGGGCTGCCATGCTGGAGACACGCTTTGTGGGAATCGGCTCAATCGGCAAACTGGCGGCGGGCAACATATTCGTAGGCCGCTATGTGCGCACCGACGGTACAAACGGTGTGCTCAGCCTCGGATATGGTTTCACTGACCGTCCGACAAAAGTGAAAGGCTATCTTAAATATAAGACAGCGCCAATCAGCAGTACCACCGCCGGATATGAAGACCTTAAAGGCCGTCCGGACACCTGTATCGTATGGTGCGCGCTGATCGACCAGAACGAACCGCTTGAAATCCGTACCAACCCCAACAACCGTCAGGTATTCGACCCGTCGGCCGACTATGTCGTGGCTTATGGCAGGGTGCAGTTCGGCGAGGATGTGGAGAATTACATACCCTTCGAGTTCGAGCTGGACTACAGATCCACTTCGCGGGTGCCGCGCTACATACTCATCACGGCCTCGGCCAGCAAATACGGCGACTATTTTACCGGAGGCAACGGAGCCGTGCTGTATGTCGACGACCTTGTGCTGGACTATGACTATTGAGAACCGACTCTGAGAAATCCAACTACAGATATGCTCCATTCAATCTACAGAATCAAAGCTGCCGCTGTATTCGCGGCAGCGCTTTTGGCCGGAAAAACCGGCGTGTATGCCGCTGAGGCTGCGGATTCGAGCCTGCAGCAGACCTCTACTGCCACAGTCACGACAACCACAACCACCACCACAACCACCACCACGACAGCTCCCGCTGCTGTCAAGCGCGGCGGCGGACCGGATTTAAGAAGCTACCTGCCTAAAATCGGGGCGGCGCTGCGTGTCAGATATGAGCTTGACACAGAGAATGGCAGCAGCCGTTTTCAGGTGCGTAACGCCCGTGTGCGCCTGAGTGGGGATATAAGTCCGAAAATCGACTATTTCATGCAGGCCGACTTCTGCGACCAGGGCAAAATCCAGATGCTCGACGCATATGTGGGATTCAAGCCCGACAGCCGCTGGCATATCATAGCCGGCCAGTCGAGGGTGCCATTCTCGCCCGATGCCACCCGTGCCCCCGGAAACTACTACTATGCCAACCGTTCGTTTATCGGTCGTTATCTCGGCAACCAGAGGTCGGTAGGTGTCCGCGGAAGCTACCGTGGTGACAAGCTGCCCCTATATGTGGAGGCCGGAGTGTTCAACTCGGCTCCGATGGGCAACCATGCGGTGTGGGAAAAGCATTTCACCTATGGCGTCAGAGCCAACTATACGATAGCCGGCATGCTCACTCCCGAAATCGGATTCAAGAGCGATGTGCCGCAGGGCGGCATACGCACCAACCTTCTTTCGGCAGCCTTGACCCTGCGCAGCGGCCACTGGTTTGCCGAAGGTGAATATGTGCTGCAGACATATAGCCGCAACCGCTTCAAGCGCTGCCACGGTTTCAATGTCCAGGGACAATATGCCACACCGGTAAGAATCGGCATGTTCAACCAGTGGAGCGCCGAACTGCGCTATGACGGGATGTCGGATCACTCCGATGCCGTACTCGGAGCAGACGGTCTGCCCGGATGCACCAATATAAGGCGCCAGCGTCTGACAGCCGGCTCCACTCTGAGCTATCTGCGCGGAAGCACACATCTCGACATGCGACTCAATTACGAGCAATACTTCTATCCCGGCGGCTACACAGTGCCTGAAGGAGCCGGAAATAAACTGGTGGCCGAAATCATATTGTATTTTTAGTTAAAAAAATAGATGCAGTGCGGAAAATCGCACGAAAATTTGTAAATTCGCAAAATAATGCGTCAATCCGCAGCCTCGCAAAGCTGCGGATTAAATATAAAAAGACTTATTAATATGATTGATAATATATTACCGCTGATTTCTGTTACAGACATTTTTAATGCAAAAGAATTTTTCGCCTGGTTTATAGAGAATGCCAGCTACCTGTTCGTGTTTGTGTTCATGGTGGTGGAAAGCTCGTTCATACCCTTCCCTTCGGAAGTGGTGGTGCCTCCGGCTGCCTATCTGGCCGTGCAGCACGGGCAACACGCCGGGCAGGACATGAACGTGTTTATGGTCGTGGCGGTAGCGACACTCGGCGCGATTGTCGGCGCACTGATCAACTATGGCCTCTCCGTATGGATCGGTCGTCCGATTGTCTATAAGTTCGCCGACTCCCGTATAGGCCATGCCTGTATGATCGACCGGGCCAAAGTGGAGAAAGCCGAGCGCTACTTCGACGAGCATGGCGCGGCCAGTACATTTATCGGACGTCTGATTCCGGCTGTGCGCCAGCTGATAAGCATTCCCGCCGGCATTGCCCGGATGAACATAGTCAAATTCATAGTGTTCACCGGCCTTGGCGCTCTGGTATGGAACGCCATCCTGGCAGGACTCGGAGCCTTGCTGGCCCGCTATGTGACAGTAGCCGACCTTCTGCCTCAGATTGAAAAATACAACAGCTATCTGTCGCTGGCAGGCCTGCTGATTCTTTTGGTCTGCGTGGCGGTAATCGCTTACAATGCATTCAAAAACAAGAAATAAGATTATGATAGTAAGTCCGTCGATACTTTCGGCCGATTTCGGCCGTCTCGACCAAGATATAGAAATGATCAACCGCAGCGAGGCCGGATGGATTCACTGCGATGTCATGGACGGTGTGTTTGTGCCGAACATCTCGTTCGGTTTCCCGGTGATAGAGGCTGTGGCCCGCAAGGCCCGCAAGCCGCTCGACGTGCATCTGATGATTGTCAATCCGCAGAATTATGTAAGTCAGGTGCGCGACTGCGGAGCTGAGATAATGAACGTCCACCAGGAAGCCTGCGTGCATCTGCACCGTACGGTGCAGGCCATAAAGGACGCCGGCATGAAAGCCGCCGTGACACTCAATCCGGCCACTCCGGTAGAGACACTCGTGGACATTTTGCCCGACCTCTACATGGTGCTGCTGATGAGCGTCAACCCCGGCTTCGGAGGACAGAAATACATTGTCCGCACAGCCGACAAGGTGCGCCGCCTGCGCGCGATGATAGCGGAGGCCGGCAGCGATACACTGATACAGGTCGACGGGGGTATAAACCTTGACACTGTGCGGCTGGTGGCCGAGGCCGGTGCCGATTCGGTGGTGGCCGGAAGCGCTGTGTTCAAATCGACCGACCCGGAAGCCTATATCAGAGAACTTGCCAGATATTGAAAACCGGAAAAAGACACACAGTACAAAATGGATATGGATGAATTCGGCATGACCGGCGACCGGCGTGCGCCTCAGACCCCTTCAGGCGAAAACCGCAGGAAGGCAGACCGGAGCACACGACGCGACAACCCGGCCGGAACTAAAAACAGACAGCGGACTGCCGCGCGCCCCAAGGCGCCGGAACGGACTTCATACGGACTGTCAGACTTTATATTCGACCGCCGGACACATATGGGACTCGGGGCAGTGCTGATAGTCCTGGCTGTGGTCATGGCCATAGTGACAATATCACATCTCGC
>CAMWUD010000203.1 GCA_947177365.1 uncultured Porphyromonadaceae bacterium
ATAATTTAACTAAACCTAACACTTTAGAGAATTACCTTGGAAAAACTTATAGAATCACCTTGGAAGCCTTGCGGCCTTCAACCTTTATGAACATACCGTTGGCAGGTTCAGCCACACGTACGCCCTGAAGGTTGTAATATACGGGAGCTGCTTCAGCGTCTGAAATCTCGATTTCAGCTACAAACGAATTGTCCATGCCGCCCATATAAGCGAGAACGTTAGTAGTCAGCTTTTCAAGATTGTCGTGATACTTGTTGACACCGCTGCGGGGCGCCCATTCGCAGGCGGCCAGACCATTGGCGATGATGGCGCCGCTGCCTTCAGTCTCGGGCATGAATTCCACTATGCCGGCTACGGCGAAGTCAACCACATGACCCCATGTACCGATTATGGTGGAGTTGGTCTGAGCCTCGAACTTCTCCATGGTGTTGCGGCCTTCGGCAGTGTAGCTGTAGGCATTCAGGTCCCACATGCAGTTGTGGTCCTCACGGTGCATCGGAGTGCCGTCGCCGGTGCCTTCCAGAGGATAGGTATCGGTTTCGAATTCACTGAAACCAAGTCCGCAGTGAGCCGGCCATACGCTCAGGCCCTTGTACATGTCGTGGTCGCGACGGTCATATACCTGGGTCACGTCTCTCTCCTCTTCAGGTGCGAGGAACCCTTTCCAGTAGCCAAGGTGCGCGTTCACTGTCCAGACATCGGTGCCTTCGCCGCCCTCGCCGTTTTCAGTCACAATGCCGGGTGCATATGCGGCATCCACACGGTCAAGAGCCACTACAAGCTGAGTGGCATACTTGCTCAGGTAGAGATTGCCACCGTCGGCAACATACTTCTTCAGAGCGGCAACCACTGCTTCTGATTTGAATTCAGCGGGCAGATTCTCCCAGCCCTTGTTGATGCTGACACGGTCGATATGAATCCAGATGCAGTCGTATACCGAAGCATCAATCTCGCTTGCTTCTGTGATAAGTTCGCCTCCGGCTTTCTCGGTCAGGAAGCGGGCAGCGGCAGCCTCCTGTGCATTGAGTTCGTTTACACTGTTCGCGCCTATGAGCATAGCCACTTTTGCATCAGCTCCGTTGGCAGCCACGGCTGCTGACAGAGTAAGAGCCACGGCTGAAATTCTGTTGAGTAAAACGTTTTTCATGTCGTTTCTGTGATTTGTTAAATGGTTTATTTTTGTTGTTTGATGTTGCAAAATTAGTAATATCCAACACTTTGGCATATCACTATTGTTGCATAGGCTATAACTGCGGTTGCCATGCGCAAAATTTGCAAGGCCCTGAAAAAATTTGGCGGTGCTCCGTTGCCGAAACACCGCCAAATATAGAAAAACATATTACAACTTCACTTGCTGAAACGGACTGTGCGGTTTGCCACACGGCCATCGGCCTTGACACTTACCACATAGTGGCCGTCGAGTCCGGTCGAAAGACTGCCGCCCTCCGCGGGCAGTGTCCGGTAGTCGACCATGCGTCCCTGCATGTCGAATATAGCCATGGTGCTACCATTCGGCAGGCTTCTGTCGAAGCAGACACTGTCGCCTTCAATCCTAAATGCCGGTGCATCATTGCCACAGACAGCATCCGACACAGCGCCGAAACTTGAGGCATCGAGTTCCCAGGCTTCAACGCGGCGGACATTCACCTTGCCGCCGACACTGTAGACCTCGGTTCCGTTGGCATCGGTGTCGGTCGGGAACACACGTATTGAGGTAGCCCAGCTGTCGTTGACAAATATATCTATTATCGAATGGTCGATGAATACGTTCAGTTTCATTATGCTGCCGCCACGGAGAAACTCCGGAAGCGAACAGCTGTAGACTCCATTGTAGACGCCGCCGTCGTTGACAAGCCTTGCAAGACGGCTGAAGTCGCAGGTAAGCTGGCCTGTGTTGGGATTGTATAATATTGTGCCGGAGGCATATGCGTTCTTGAACACTCTGAATCCGAAAGGAGTGCTGCCCACCTCAAACTCACCGAGCAGTTCCACCTGCCGTCCGCCTACGGGGTCAAGAGCCACCGAACCGTCGAGTTCAAACGAACTGCGCGAGAATTTCGTACCGCCACGCATGCCTGAAAGCCCTTCGAAAGGTTTCTGAAGCAACTCTCCGCTGTCGCCCAAGCGCCACTCGCGCGGGAGCGAATAGCAGTGCGCCCAGCCGAGGTCCCAGTTTTCCTGACCGCCAAGCTTGTCGGGCACGATACCAAGTGCAATAGTCTTGCCCTGATGCTGATAGATGGTCGGCGAGAGCAGACCGAATCCGTCACGGCTCACGAGTTCCACCTGCTTGGGCGAATTGAATCCGGAAGCCGGCTGAAAATGGCCGTTGTTGTCTATGGTACCGGTCCAGTACAGAGTGCGCACACCCGTAGAGGTTTCCAGCGGCGTGGCAGTGAAGAGCCATCGTCCGTTGTCCATCGGTGTGATTGTGGGCATCTCCCAGAATCGTCCGGCCTGCGAAGCATTTTTACCGCTAAAGAAAAGGTCGCCGTTGTTGGTCCAGGTGTTGCTTGCCGGATAATAACGGTGGAGAGTTGTAGTGCCGACACCGTCTTTCGACGAACCCACTATGATATATGCGTTGCCGTTGTGACGGAAGAAATAAGGGTCGCGGAAGTCATCGCTCAGTCCGTCCGGACGTCCGGCGATTATGGGGTTTCGCGATGCCTTTGTCCAGTTGAGCAGCGCGGCATCGTCGGGTGTAGCCATAGCGATGCTTGCCCGTGCATAATCCACTGCGGTATAGATTGCTGTGGGTTTTCCGTCGTTGATTTCCGAATCAGTGAACACACATCCGCTCCAGCATCCCTTGATGTCATACGGAGCGCCCGGGGCTATGGCAATCTTCTCCTCGCGCCAGTCGTAGAGGTTCTCGCTTGATATATGTCCCCAGTGGAGACGCGCCATATAAGGACCGTCGGCATTCTTCTGGAAGAAGAGATGATAGCGACCATCGGCGTAGGTCATGCCATGGCATTCGTTGGTCCAGGCCGCGGCAGGCATGCCATGGAAACGCGGGCGCAGAATGTCATCGGCGAAACGGCTTGCCGGTATATTGAGGTCGGCGGGATTTTCGGGGCGCATGGCCTTGATGTCGGCCTCGCCAAGGGCGTTGTTGAGCACCCGGATGTCGTCGACAAGTCCGTTGTAGGCCATAAGCTGGAAAGGCCCGCTGAAATTGTCGGTCGGCCCTTGGCCCATGGTCAGACTTGCTGCCTTGAGGCTGAAATTGCCGCTGCATCGGCTCTGACCTACCTGCACGCCGTTGTTGTAGAGCTTCACCACTCCGGCATCGGCATAGATTACAGCCGTAAGATTGCACCACTGATAGGTTGGCAGCGGCTCGTCAACATCGATATTCACAGGCCAGCCGCCCACAAATGTACGGAAGCTGTATTTACCGTCGAAACCGAGA
Source organism: uncultured Porphyromonadaceae bacterium (assembly GCA_947177365.1). Lineage (GTDB taxonomy): Bacteria > Bacteroidota > Bacteroidia > Bacteroidales > Muribaculaceae > CAG-873. The sequence goes on from CAMWUD010000203.1 coordinate 3,419, forward strand.
TAGAATCCGAAACCGTTGCGTGCGCCCTCGTCAAGGCAGGAGACTATAGTCACCTTGTCTGAGGTCAGCTCGTCAATGCGCACTATCGGATACGACGGCACCGCCACCCATAGCGATATGGTGGATTCCGATACTTCATTGAGCACGTTTCCTATCGAGGCATTGACTTTGGAGGTATAGCCGTCGAAGCGCATGGCATTGCCTACCGCACCCGCCACGGATTCAGGGGCAAAATGCCCTTCGACCTTAAATTTCTGTCCGCTTACGGTCTCGCTGACTTTACCGTCGGCGATGTCCATCGGAAAATGTACAACCACAGCGGCATCGGCCATAATGGCCGATGCCAGCGCTGCAGCTGCAAGATATTGTCTTGTCTTCATTGTTGTAAATATGTTCTTCTGTTTAGAGCCGGTTCGACAATAAATGTTAACGCCAGGGCGGTCAGTCTTTGAGTGA
>CAMWUD010000204.1 GCA_947177365.1 uncultured Porphyromonadaceae bacterium
CCTTGAGAGGGTGGCGTGCTAGGCCACTACACTAAATCGCCTTGTTTTTCTTTGCGATGCAAAGTTACGTACTTTTTTAGAAACGAGCAAATTTTTCACAATATTTTTTGTGAGATTTTTTACATAAGCACCACAAGACATCATGACATCAATGCTTCATGATGAAGTATGCGAAAGTAAGCAAGGTCAGGACTGTAATCGCATAAGTCCAGTGGAGTTGTGACGGAATCAGAAAGTATGCCACATTTATGGCCAGCTGGGTGGAAGCATAACCGAAACTTACGGCCAGATGGCTGTAGCCTTGCCGATGGACGAGAATCTGGTAAAGATGCTTGCGGTGAGGCAGGGTGATGCGCTCGCCTTCGAACAGACGCTGCAGGATGGTGTATACTGTGTCTACCGCGTACACCATCAGAAACACTATGATGGATGCATCGGCAGTATATACTATTGTAGACGCAATTATGTACATCACACAATAGCCCATGCTTATGCTGCCTACATCTCCGGAAAAAACAAGAGCATTTCGTCGGAAGTTGAAGAAAGCAAGCACAATGCTTGCGATGAGCAGGCTGATGATGAGGCCTTCGAACATTCGAGGCGAATAAGTTGCTGTGGCGTACGGATGGATGCTGAGGATATAATATAACATAGTGCTGAGAAAGACTATGGAATATGCCACGAGCATGCCGTTGATGCCGTCCATAAAATTATAGGCGTTGACCAGACCGGTACCAAGCAGCAATATGATTACAAACACATTGAATGTCTCTTCATGTATCAGGCCGCGGAATGCGAACGAAATTACAACAATCTGTATCAGCAGACGCGATTCGGGCGTAAGCGGGTCTACATCATCTATAAACGATATGATGGCGAGTACCGTACAGCTTCCAAGCAGTGTCCACCATGATGTGCTGGCCATGTAGGTGTGCCAGCTGATGAATATCAGCACGCTCAGGTAAATAATCACGCCGCCACCGGTAGGTACGCTGTGGCGGTGCGATGAGCGCTGTCCGGGCCGGTCGTTTATATCGTAATGGCGTGCGAGTCTTATATATACTATTTCAAACAGTATCAAAAACAGACCTACCGCAATGTAATAGTACGGTGTGGTTATGTTAGGAATTTGCGAGATACCATCCATATAATCTGTTTACTCCTTGAGGCAGTTCTATCTTGTGACGCCAGCCCAGAGAGTGGAGTTTGCTGACATCGCATAGTTTGCGCATGGTGCCGTCGGGTTTGGTTTTGTCCCAGCGGATTTCTCCGTCGAAGCCTACTGTGGCACGCACGAGTTCTGCAAGCTGCGCTATGGTGAGTTCGATGCCTGTGCCGATATTGATGTGAGTATTGCGGACTGGCTCTCCGTCTTTGATGAGGTCGGAGAAGTGTACGTTGAGCAGAATATGAACGGAGGCATCGGCCATGTCCTCGCTCCACAGAAATTCACGAAGCGGGCGTCCGCTGCCCCATAGTTCCAGCCGGTCGGAGTATATGCCGAAGTCGCCGAGACGGGCGCTTATCTCCGCTTCTGTCGATGTGGCTGCGTCCAGCCTGCTTACCGGACGCTGCATAAGGTCGGCGCGGATGGCGGCGAAGTCGCCTGCGCGCAGCAGACGGGCCAGATGCATTTTTCGCATCATTGCCGGCAGTACATGCGAGTTCTCAAGATGGAAGTTGTCGTTCGGGCCATACAGGTTGGTCGGCATCACGGCTATATAGTCGGTGCCGTACTGAAGATTGAACGACTCGCACAGTTTGAGACCGGCGATTTTGGCTATGGCATAAGGCTCGTTGGTGTATTCGAGAGGCGATGTCAGGAGCTGGTCTTCGGTTATGGGCTGCGCCGCTTCGCGCGGGTATATGCATGTGGAACCGAGGAAAAGCAGTTTCTTTACGCCGTGGCGCCATGATTCGCCTATGACATTCTGCTGAATCTGAAGATTCCGGTATATGAAGTCGGCCCGGTACGTCGAATTGGCCATTATGCCACCTACATGGGCGGCGGCAAGCACTACCGCATCAGGGCGTTCTCTGTCGAAGAATTCCCTTACGGCCACCGGATCAAGCAGGTCGAGTTCGGCATGGCTACGACCTATGAGATTGTTGTAGCCGCGTTGGAGCAGGTTGTTCCAGATGGCGCTGCCCACCAGTCCGCGGTGTCCGGCTATGTATATTTTTGCGTTTTTATCCAAAGTCTGTAGGTTTTATGCCTCCGGGGGGCATGTCGTTTTTGTGTCAGGGGCAGTCTGCCGTCGGCTATTTGCCTTTGACAGCCGCCATATCGGATTCCACCATCTGACGGACGAGTTCTTCGAAGGGAGTGCTGGTAGGGTTCCAGCCGAGTCGTTCGCGGGCCTTGGCCGGATTGCCGAGAAGTTCATCGACTTCGGTCGGGCGGAAGAAGCGCGGGTCTACTTCGACGAGTACTCTGCCGGTTGCTTCGTCTATGCCTTTTTCCTCAAGTCCCTTTCCTTCCCATCGCAGATTGATTCCGGCGTGACGGAATGCCAGAGTTGCGAATTCGCGCACCGAGTGGTATTCGCCGGTGGCGATTACGTAGTCGTCGGGTTCCTGCTGCTGTAGAATCAGCCACATGCACTCCACATAGTCGCGTGCATGCCCCCAGTCGCGGCGGGCGTCAAGATTGCCCAGGTACAGCTTGTCCTGCAGACCGGCAACAATCCTTGCTGCGGCGAGTGTGATTTTGCGAGTGACGAATGTCTCTCCCCGGCGCGGGCTCTCATGGTTGAAGAGTATGCCGTTTGCTGTGTACATTCCGTATGATTCGCGATAGTTCTTCATTATCCAGAATGCGTAGAGTTTTGCCACTGCGTAAGGCGACCTCGGATAGAAGGGTGTGGTCTCGCACTGAGGTATCTCCTGAACTTTTCCGAACAGTTCTGATGTGGATGCCTGATATATGCGGCACGACTTTTCCATGCCGAGAATGCGTACGGCTTCAAGAAGCCGCAGCGCGCCTACGGCTACGGTGTCGGCGGTGTATTCCGGCACATCGAACGATACTTTTACGTGGCTTTGTGCGGCAAGATTGTATATCTCGTCGGGTTTTACCTGAGCTATGATTCTGATGAGCGACGATGAGTCGGTCATGTCGCCGTAGTGCAGATGCAGCAGGCGGCGCCGGTGCATGTCGCGGACCCATTCATCGAGATAAAGATGCTCGATGCGTTCGGTATTGAAACTTGAGCTTCGGCGTATGATTCCGTGTACTTCGTATCCTTTTTCAAGAAGGAACTCCGCGAGGTAAGAACCGTCCTGGCCGGTTATGCCGGTGATAAGAGCTGTAGGCATAGTTGTGGGATTTGTTTGGGGGAGGTGAGCACAGGGCGGATAGCAGTGCATATCCGCCCTGTATGATTCAGAAACAGGCCTTTATGGCTTCGCAGACGCGGCGGATGTCGTCGTCCGACAGGCTTGAGCCGCTGGGCAGGCAGAGGCCGCGGTTGAAGAGGTCTTCGCCTACGGTGCCGCCGTAATATGGAGCATCGGCGAATACAGGCTGCATATGCATCGGACGCCACAGCAGGCGTGTCTCGATGTTTTCTTCTTCAAGGGCGAGACGCACTTCATCGGGCGTGCGGCCGGTAGCCGGGTCGATGAGCATGGTGCTCAGCCAGAAGTTGGAGTCGAAATTGCTGTCCGGATTGTCGTGGACTTTGATTCCGGGAACATCGGCGAGGAGTTCGCGGTAGAGGGCGTGAATCTCGCGGCGGCGTGCCACATGTTCCGGAAGGACTTCCATCTGGCCGCAACCTATGCCGGCGCTGACGTTGCTCAGACGGTAGTTGTAGCCTATGCGTTCATGCTGATACCATGGATATGG
>CAMWUD010000205.1 GCA_947177365.1 uncultured Porphyromonadaceae bacterium
TCCCCGTGGGCCCGAGCTGTTCGAGGCCCGCAACCCGTCGAACCCCGCCGTAGTGAGCGAAATCGACGGCGAAGTGGAATTCGGCAAGGTGAAACGCGGTAACCGCGAAATCACCGTAACCAGCAAGCTCGGCGAGGTCAAGAAATATCTCGTGCCTCTGTCGAAGCAGATTCTGGTGCAGCAGAACGATGTTGTCCGCGCCGGCACTCCGCTGTCGGACGGTGCCATCACTCCGGCCGACATCCTCAACATCATGGGTCCGACCGCCGTGCAGGAGTATATCGTCAACGAAGTTCAGGACGTATACCGCATGCAGGGTGTGAAGATCAACGACAAGCACTTCGAAGTAATCGTGCGCCAGATGATGCGCAAGGTCAACATCCTCGACCCGGGCGATACCTGCTTCCTCGAGCAGCAGGTTGTCGACAAGCGCGAGTTCATGGAAGAGAACGACCGCATCTGGGGCAAGAAAGTGGTGACCGATCCGGGCGACAGCGAAGACGTGAAGGCCGGTCAGATTATCACCGCCCGCAAGCTCCGCGATGAGAACTCGGCTCTGAAGCGCCGCGACCTCAAGCTCATCACCGTGCGTGAGGCAGTGCCCGCCACTTCGGAACAGATACTTCAGGGTATCACCCGTGCGGCTCTCCAGACCACCAGCTTCATCTCGGCTGCATCGTTCCAGGAGACCACCAAGGTGCTCAACGAGGCCGCTATTGCCGGCAAGACCGACACACTGGAGGGCATGAAGGAGAACGTAATCTGCGGTCACCTGATTCCGGCCGGTACAGGTCTGCGCGAATACGAGCGTCTGGTTGTAGGCAGCCGCGACGATATCGAGGGCATCTATCACGAAGCTCGCGAAATCCGCGATGTCGACCATATCGAAATGCTCAACGACTGATAATTTGTAAATATGATGATAAAACAGACGCGGCTCCCAGGAGTCGCGTCTGTTGTTTTATAGTAACCGTACTACCGTACGAAAAAAGCCGACATGATTATTGAATTTCAAGTCGGCCAGTTTCGTACGGATACGTATTATTGTCTATATCGAATCGCTTTCCTCGGAGACTTCCATAGCGGCATCCGGCTGGCCGAGGGCTTCCTCCTGCTCGCGTGCAAGCTGCTCCTCGCGCTCGCGTGCAAGCTCCTCGCGCTCGCGTGCAAGCTCCTCGCGGCGTCTCTCAACGGCCGCTATCGAGTCCTTGCGGTGCTGAATCAGTTTCTCGCGTTCCTCATACTCCTTGAGGCCGGGAAAATTTTCATCGATAGGCGATTCCTCCACCTTAGGCAGGTGAAGCTGAGTGATGCGGGTGTAGCCCTCCTGACGGTTCACACGCTGGTCGCGGTCCGAAGGACTGATGATTATGGGCATACCCTTGGTGGCTAACGTGATAAGTTCGAGTATATGGGCGTTGTGCAGGCGAATGCAGCCGTGCGACGAGCGGTGGCCGCGTGACCATGGAGCGCAGGTGCCGTGTATGCCTATCATCGGAGCTCCCTTGATGCGGATGAAACGCGGGCCGAACTGTCCGCGCTTTTCCGACGTGTTGCCGTCGTCGTCGGTAAAAAGCCATTCGGTGCTGTCGTAGATACCTTCGGCCGTGAAATAACCTTCAGGCGTGCGGTTGTCGCGCTTGGCATGCTTGGCCCCGAACTGCGAGGAGCAGGCCATGCGGTAGCCGCGTGCCGGGCGACCGTATTTATCATAAAGCACCACCATCATGCGCTGTTTGTCCACAACAATAAAGTATGGCTCGCTGTTGTGGAGCAGGCGGTTGGCGTAGTCGATATTCTGCCGGGCTATGGTGTCGATGACACCCTGGCTGTATTCGGCCCAGAAGCCCGACTGGCGCATGAACGAATCGGCTTGTTCGACGGTGGTCACATCAGTGCGAAGCACCGACGGCGGCAGAGCTGCGATGCTGTCGAGCGAGTCTTTCAGCCGCTGCTCTTCGGGTGAAAGTGTCGGAGCGGCGCTTATGGTATCTTCTGCCGGAGTGGATTCGTGATTGTTTCCGCCGCATGAACATACGGCGGACAGCAGAAGCAAGGCAGGGATGGTCAGAATCGATTTCATACTTAGAGCCGGTTCGACAATAAATGTTAACGCCAGGGTTGCATATTTTTTCGCAGATTGTGCGCTGCCGAATCAGGAGTGTACTTGATGTACACGACTGATTCAAAGCGTGCAAGATGCAAAAAAGATGCAATCGAAAGGTAACTTTCCTCCCTTGACTATGCATTTATCTTAGAACGGATATTTTAATTTGATTAATATTATGTCGCAATATAGAACTGTCTGTTATAAATACCATCGCCTCGGCCATTCTTTGGCGCTTTTTTCCATACTCCTCAGTCACAGTGCAAAGGCACTGCTCGTTCGTCGTATGAAAAAAATCACTCAAAGACTGACCGCCCTGGCGTTAACATTTATTGTCGAACCGGCTCTTAGATAAGCTGCCGGAGGCAGCAAATGTTCAGTCTTTTTTGTCCGGAACCTTATCAGAGGAGTTGGCGGACGGCTTGTTGCCCGACTTCCGCCGGTGACCGTAGAAGCGGCGTTTTTTCTTGCCGGCAGATTCGGATGCCTGCTGACGGTCGGCAGCGGACGGTTGCGGAGTATCGGTGGATTTACGCTGTTTATTATTGCGCTTGCCGGACTTTCCGGCCGGTTTGCGGCCACGTTCCTTGCGGTCGGGACGGTATTCGGGGCCGCTGCCGTATTCGCGTGGAATTTCGCGGCGGGTGACCTCATAGCCGAGGAAACGTTCGATGCCGCCGAAGCGCTGCATGTCGCGTTCGCTGACCATAGTCACAGCCACACCGCCGGCTCCGGCGCGTGCGGTACGTCCGATACGGTGCACATAGTCTTCCGCCTCGCGAGGCACATCGTAGTTCACCACCAGAGCGATATCATCGACATCAATTCCGCGGGCCAGAATGTCTGTGGCAATAAGCATATCGATTCTGCCGCTGCGGAAATCGTGCATCACCTCGTCGCGGCGGCTCTGGTCGAGGTCGGAGTGCATTTCAGCCGCCTTGAAACGTTTTCGGCGCAGTTCGTGGGTGAGTTCCTTGACTTTCAGTTTTGACGATGCGAACACAATCACACGTTTCGAGCCTACCTGCTCGAAAAGCAGCTGAAGTAGCGGAGTCTTCTGCTGTTCGTGGCAGATGAAAGCGCTTTGGTCTATCTTTTCTGTAGGGCGGGAAACGGCAATGCTGATTTCAGTCGGATTCTGAAGGATTTCCTTGGCGAGGCGTCGTGTCTTCGGAGGCATGGTGGCCGAGAACATCAGAGTCTGTCGCTCGCGGGGCAGGCGGTTGGCAATCTGCATGATGTCGTCGTAGAATCCCATGTCGAGCATGCGGTCGGCCTCGTCGAGGATGAAATAGCGCACGTGGCTGAGGTCGACATATCCCATGGCGATATGGTCGAGAAGGCGTCCGGGTGTGGCAATCACCACATCGGCACCCATTTTCAGTCCGCGTTGCTGCCGTGAGAATCCGGCGCCGTCAGTGCCGCCGTATATAGCCATTGCGCTGACAGGCAGAAAAAATCCGAAGCCTTCCATCTGGCGGTCGATCTGCTGGGCCAGTTCGCGTGTGGGCGACATCACAAGACACTGGATTTTGTCGCCACGGTCAGGGTCATCGGCTATACGGTCGATTACCGGCAGCAGGTATGCGGCAGTCTTGCCGGTGCCGGTCTGGGCGCAGGCGATAAGGTCGCCGCCTTCCAGAATCACCGGAATTGTCTGTTCCTGAATAGGGGTACACTCCTCGAACCGCAT
>CAMWUD010000206.1 GCA_947177365.1 uncultured Porphyromonadaceae bacterium
GGTCGCGGGTTCGAGTCCCGTCCATACCGCAAGAGGAGAGAGGAGAATGAGAAATTGGTTATCTTCGGATATCGTTTCTCATTCTTTTTTTTGTGTCCGCTTCCAACTTTTTCAGAATGCTTTATTTCGCCAATAGCGAAATAATTAGTAATTTTGCATGTATATGGAAAATCAGCAGAATTCATCCGATGTCTTCGGACGTGCGGCCCATGCGGGGCCGGTCGCCGGAGTATATTTTACCGCGCTGTTTCTTAGTGCGGCATATGCCGGAATGTATCCGATACTGTCGTTGGCTACAATCGTGATGTTTCTGGGAGTTCCATGGTTGCTCTATGTGCGGCTTGCAGGAAGCGTGCGCGGCAGCCGGGTGATCCGGACTGTGTCGTTGTGGACCGAAGGTATATACACCTTTCTGTTCGGAGGTCTGATAATGGCGTTGCTGGTATATCTGTGGCTCAGGTATGCCGACCCGGAATATCTGCACAACCAGCTCGAACTGGCATCGAGGCTGCTCAGCGAACACCCCGAAGCCGCAGCGCCGGAACTGCGCGGCACCATAGAAGCCGCATTGCAGGAGGGAGCCTTGCCGGGGCCGATACAGATGGCCATGTCGCTTTTCTGGTCGGTTACATTTACAGGCGCGATGCTGTCGCTGCTGGTATCCTTTAAAATAGTAAAAATCAAATCTTCAAAATGGACGAGAAAATCATGACTGCGCCGGCTTCGCATGACCGGCAACCTGATATCTCGGTGGTAGTGCCGCTGTTCAACGAGGAAGAATCCCTGCCCGAACTGGCTGCATGGATTGAGCGGGTGATGCGGGAAAACGGCTTTACATATGAGATTATCTTTGTTAACGACGGTTCGACCGATTCGTCGTGGGATGTTGTCCGCAGTCTGGCAGACAAAAACCAGTGTGTCCATGGTGTGAGTTTCCGGCGCAATTACGGCAAGTCGCCGGCGCTGAACACCGGATTCGCCCGTGCCCGCGGACGTGTAGTGATAACCATGGACGCCGACCTGCAGGACTCGCCCGACGAAATACCGGAGCTCTACCGCATGATAGCCGAAGACGGCTACGACCTTGTGTCGGGTTACAAACAGAAGCGCTACGACCCGCTGTCGAAAACCATTCCGACAAAACTGTTCAACGCCACGGCCCGGCGTGTGAGCGGCATCAGGAATCTGCATGATTTCAACTGCGGTCTGAAGGCATACCGGAGCGAGGTGGTAAAACATATAGAAGTATACGGCGACATGCACCGCTATATACCTTATCTGGCGAAGCTCGCTGGATTCACCCGTATAGGCGAGAAAGTGGTGCAGCACAGAGCGCGCAAATACGGCAAGACCAAATTCGGTCTCGACCGCTTCGTGAACGGATACCTCGATCTGGCCACACTATGGTTTACCGGCAAATTCGGAGGCAAACCCATGCACTTCTTCGGTCTGATGGGGTCTCTGATGTTCCTGCTCGGATTTATAGCAGCCGCTGTGGTAGGAGGCGTGAAACTCTACCGCATGTGGCACGGACTAAGCTATACGCTCGTGACAGACTCACCGTACTTCTTCATCGCCCTGACGATGATGATACTGGGCAGCCAGTTTTTTCTCGCCGGATTCATCGGCGAACTTGTGGCGCGCAATTCGCCACGCAGAAATGATTACGAAATAGAAGACAATATCTGAATGGACTTTTCCGCTTATACCCGATTTCATGCTCTTGCGCAGGATCGCCGCAGTTGCCGCGATTACCTGTCGACGCCGGTAGACCGCAGTCTGCTGCTTGCCATACTCGATGCCGCCCGTCTGGCTCCTTCGGCCGTGAACCGTCAGCCGGTGAGATATATTGTGCTTGACGCCAATGACCCCGGAGTGAGAGATATGATTCTGAAGGTGTACGGACGTCAGTGGATTGCCACCGCGCCTGTATATATCATAGCCGTAGGCATGCATGGACAGGCCTGGCACCGTCCGTGCGACGGCAAAGACCACACCGATGTAGATGTGGCCATTGCCGTAGAGCATCTCTGTCTTGCCGCAGCAGCTCTGGGGCTGGGCAGCTGCTGGGTGTGCAATTTCGAGGCTCCCGAACTTCACCGGCTGCTCGGAATGCCGGACGATGAGGAGCCGGTAGCGGTGATACCTGTAGGCTATCCCGCAGAAACCGATGTGCCCCGACGCGGTCGTAAATCGCTTGACGAAATCGTGCAATGGGGGTTAAAAGCCTGACAGGCTTAATCGGCGCGGGGCTGGCACTTCTGTGTATGCCCGCCTGCAACTCGTCGGGCTGTATCGACGGGCGCAGCGGTGTGCCTAAAGCCGAGTTCCGTTCCAGCGCCACCGGAGCCACGATCGTGATCGACTCACTGCGGATAAGCGGAGTGGACGCTCCCGGCGACTCGGCGGTAATCGCTCCGCCGACAGCCTCGTCGTCGGTGTATCTGCCGCTGCGTGCCGACAGGCATTCGACCGCCTGGTGCATAGCTTACAAGCAGAAAGCCCTTGACCATCCGGCTCTTAACGACACACTTACATTCGATTATGACGCCACACCGTATTTTGTCAGCGACGACTGCGGTGTAGGCTTCCGATATCATATAAACCGCCTGAGCTGTACCGACCACCTCATAGATTCGGTGGAGATAATCGATCCGCTCGTAACCACTGCCGACAAAGTATATGTTGCCATCTATTTCCGCACTCAGGAGTAAGCTTGCCGCGATAGCCGCAATATCGGTTCTGGCCGGTACGCTGTTGCTGCAGGCCGAGTCGCCCGAAGGAAACTCCGGACGGAGGAGGATAACGCCTGTGAACAACGCGGCCACCGCCACGCAGCACGTCAACGAACTCGCGGGAGATACCTCGGTGGTGAATGCTGCCCGGCGTGCCCGCTCGATACACTATCATGACGACAAAGGACGCACGGTGTATGTCGATACGATAACCGGCGATGAATGGATCGACTCGGCCGCTGTGCTGCCGGTGGTGAAAATGCAGTATCCGCTGTGGCATTCGGCTTCGGTGGGTGTCGACATATGGGATCCGGTGATGCGAGCTTTCGGTCAGAAATATGGCCTGCTCGGTTTTCAGGCACAGGTAAATCTGCACAACCGATATATGCCCGCTGTGGAAATCGGACTCGGTCAGGCCGCCAATACCCCGGCCGGTATGAACTTTACTTACAAATCGCCTTTGAGCGTGTGGTTCAAACTTGGAATGGACTACAACTTCCTGTATAACTCCAATCCGGACTATCTGTTTATGGCCGGAGTGCGCTATGGTTTCTCTCCTTTCAGTTTCTCGGTCAGCGACATAACAGTCGACCAGAGTTACTGGCAGGAGGTGCTTCGTCCGCAGATACCGGCGCAGCATGTCACTGCCGGCTGGTACGAACTTACACTCGGACTGAGAGTGAAACTTGCCGGACCGCTGTCGGCAGGGTGGCAGATACGCTACCACGGAATCCTGCACCAGAGTCATCCGGCTACCGGCGATCCCTGGTACATACCCGGATATGGAGCTTCCGGAAGGTCGATAACAGGCAGTTTTACAATTACATATACGCTTCCATTGAACTTTCTGAGGAAAGAATCCGTTGTAGCGGAACAGACTACAATAGAACAACAATGAGACGTATAGTGATAATAGGAGCTTCATCGGGCATTGGCGCCCGGGTAGCCTTGGACTTCGCCCGCAGAGGCTGGAAAGTAGGCATCGCAGCGCGGCGGATTGATATACTTGAAACTTTCCGGCAACAGTATCCCGACAATATCG
>CAMWUD010000207.1 GCA_947177365.1 uncultured Porphyromonadaceae bacterium
GGATAGCGATGGCGCTCATCTCGTCGGGTTCGTTGACCATTACTTTCTGGAAACGGCGCTCAAGAGCCTTGTCCTTTTCGAAATACTTCTGATATTCATCGAGGGTAGTGGCACCGATACTCCGCAGTTCGCCACGGGCCAGGGCCGGTTTCAGAATGTTGGCCGCATCCATGGCTCCCTCGCCTTTGCCGGCGCCCACCAGAGTGTGTATCTCGTCGATAAAAAGAATGATTTCACCGTCGGCGCCGGTCACCTCGTTGACAATGGCTTTCAGACGCTCTTCAAATTCGCCTTTGTATTTGGCTCCTGCCACAAGGGCGCCCATGTCGAGCGAATAAATCTGCTTGCTACGCAGGTTTTCGGGTACATCGCCGCGCACTATACGGTGAGCGAGTCCTTCGGCGATTGCGGTCTTTCCGGTGCCCGGCTCGCCGATAAGCATCGGGTTGTTTTTGGTGCGCCGGCTGAGAATCTGCAGCACACGCCTGATTTCCTCATCGCGGCCTATCACGGGGTCGAGTTTTCCCGAGCGGGCGCGTTCGTTCAGATTCACGGCGTATTTGCTCAGAGCATTGTAGGTCTCTTCCGCGCCCTGGTCGGTGGCTTTCTTGCCCTTGCGCAGCTCTTCAATGGCGGCTTTCAGTTCTTTGGCTGTAAGTCCGGCATCTTTGAGTATGGTCGAGGCTGAAGAATTGACATCGAACAAAGCCATCAGAATGGCTTCGAGAGTGACATATTCGTCGCCTTGTTTCTTTGCCATGTCGGTGGCGCGCTGCAGCACATCGTTGGCGCTGCGGCTCAGATATGGTTCTCCGCCACTTACTTTAGGCAGCGAATTGATGTCGCGGTCAACCTGCATTGTAATCTGGCCGAGGTTGGCGCCTATCTTCTGGAAGATAAACTTTACCAGCGACTCGCCTTCCTCAATCACCGCCTTGAGCAGGATTACCGGCTCGATAGCCTGCAGACCTGCGCCTCTGGTGATTTCGACAGCCTTCTGTATGGCTTCCTGCGATTTAATGGTAAAATTATTGAAATTCATAGTAGCGAATTTAATGAAGTTGAAACGGAACGGGCATCAGGCCCTCCTTCTGCTAATTTTAACAAATGTGATGCCAATATGTTTAGCTGTGACCCGAATCTTTCGCATTCAGCGGGCTGTGGCGGTCGCTTCCAAAGTGGAGCATGTTCATTTCCAGCGGAGTAAGACGCGCAGCGACTGTCGCTGTAACGGCGGGTATGAGGCACATGCAGCGCGGTCAGAAAATCGCTGAATATGGTCGCTTGCTCCGTCATGCGAAATGCTGAATCTTTGCCAGAAGAGTGTTTCCGTCAATCTCGCCGCTCCAGCGCCATACTTCATCGCCGTTTTTATAGAGGATGAATGTGGGCGTTCCTTCGATTCTCTGTTCGCCGGCCACATTGCTGTTCTCATCGATATCGAGTTGGTATAGCTGCACTTCTCCCTGCAGCAATGTTCGGATATCATCGATTACCGGTTGCATTGCCCGGCAATGGCCGCACCAGGTGGCGTAAAATTCAACAAACACCACAGGGGCTGATTTGGTAAGGTCGTCGTATGTCATATCATATGGTTTTAGAGTACGATATAATAACAAGGACGGAAAAGGAAAGTTTCATGCAGTTTGCCACCGGGTTGCAATAGAATTGAACTAAATTTGCAGCATGAACAAACACTGATACAAAATCACTGATAAAAAAACACAGATTATGGAATTGATAGACTCTCTGTTGATGATGCTCTGCGAGATGTCGCCATACATATTGCTCGGCTTTCTTATCGCCGGACTGATGCACGCGTTCATACCTCAGAAGAGCATGGCACGGCATCTGTCGGGTACAGGCTGGAAGCCTGTTGTCAAGTCGGCTCTGATCGGCATACCTCTGCCGTTGTGTTCATGCGGAGTGCTTCCGGCGGCCATAGCCATGCGGCGCAACGGAGCCTCGCGGGCAGCCTCGACATCGTTTCTGGTGGCCACCCCGCAGACCGGTGTCGACAGCATTGCCGCCACATGGTCGCTGCTGGGACCGGCATTTGCGCTTATCCGTCCGATAGCGGCTCTTGTCACAGCGGTGTTCGGCGGCGTTGCCGTCGGAAAAGCCGAGACAGAGGCTTCAGTATGCTGTGAAAGCCCAGCGGCAGATGCCCCGGTAAGCAGGCGCAGTACGCTTCAGAAAATCGGCGATGCGCTTCGTTACGGCTATGTCGATCTGGTGTCGAGCATAGGAGGCTGGCTTGTGACCGGACTTGTGATAGCCGCTCTGATCACAGTCTATGTGCCGGCTGATTTCTTCGCGATACTCGGCCGGACGCCGATATTGTCAATGATTGCCGTACTGCTGATAGCCATACCCATGTATGTATGCGCCACCGGGTCGATTCCAATTGCGATGTCGCTTATGCTCAAGGGCCTTTCGCCCGGCACGGCACTGGTGCTGCTTATGGCTGGTCCGGCGGCAAATTTCGCGTCGTTCACTCTTATATCGCGGGAGATGGGGCGGAAGTCGGCCATAATATATCTGGTGTCGATAATTGCTGGAGCCATTGCCTTCGGCCTGATAATAGACTATCTGCTGCCGGCTTCGTGGTTCGCTCCCGGCCTTGCCCATGGCGGCTGTACGCATGGCCATGTGCCGGGACTGTTCCCGCTTATATGCTCGGGCGTACTGGTAGTGCTGCTGGCATATGCGCTTATACGTCCGCACAGACATAATCATCATATAATAACAGATTCAGACAGTATGACAAAAGAATATCAGATCAAGGGCATGAACTGCCCGCATTGCCAGGCATCGGTGGCCAAGGCCATCGCATCGGGCGATGGCGTGACGAAGGTGGAGGTGAAGCTCGGTTCGGGCACGGCTACCGTAGAAGGTGAACACGACCCCGCCCGGGTAATCGCCGCTGTGCATGCGGCCGGATTCGAGGCTGCCGCTTCAGATAAGTGACTGCATCGATAAAAATGAACGAGGAGCGTACCCGCAGTAAGACCGGGTACGCTCCTTGTCAGTTTTATGAGTACTGTCAGATGGCTTCGTATGCCGCGAAGGCCTCGCCGAAGCGCCGGTTGACATCGTCGAGCAGGTAGAGGCCGTCGGCGTTGGCTCCCAATCCTTTCAGCTTCAGCGGATAGACCATCGGCGGATTGTCAAGGTCGAGAAGTGCAAGATTGCGGAGCTGGTCGGGAGTCTGGTAGACAAGACTCAGCGACACATATTCCTTGCCATCCTTGCCGAGCCATTTCTCCATCACCAGTTTGCTGCCTATGGGAGTCTTCTTCTCGATTGCGTCGGGCAGCTCGTATTCCTCGACGCCTAAGGCAGCGTTCACACTGGCAATGTTAGAGTCGTGTCCTACGAGATAGGTAAACTTACGGGCGTCGGAGTTCAGTTCGTCGTACATATATCTCAGCAGCGGATTGGCCACATTGGCGGCCACTACGGGAGCTGTGAACAGAACATCGCCGTATACATCCTTAATCTTGGCGATATCAGCCCACTGCTCGCGGCTGAGTTTATGTCCGAAGGC
>CAMWUD010000208.1 GCA_947177365.1 uncultured Porphyromonadaceae bacterium
CGTCAGGACATCAAACGCCAGGACATACAGGCACCGATGTACGACCCCAACCGCGAACCTCTGATGGACAATCTGGCCATCCGGCACCACCTGCCCCACCGCTATCCGTTCCTGCTTGTAGATAAAATTATCGACAAGGCCGACAGCTATATAGTCGGAGTAAAGAATGTCACTACAAACGAACCGTTCTTCCAGGGGCACTTTCCTCAGGAGCCGGTAATGCCGGGCGTACTGCTCGTCGAGGCGATGGCTCAGACCGGAGGTCTGCTTGTTCTCGGCGCATTGGAAGAACCGGAACGCTATTCCACTTATTTCATGAAAATCGACAACGTCAAGTTCCGTCAGAAAGTAGTGCCCGGCGATACTCTGATTTTCCATGTATCGTTCATGTCGGAGATGCGCCGCGGCATGGCTGTGATGAAAGGACGTTGCTTTGTCGGCGACAAACTGGTATGCGAATGCGAGTTCATGGCCCAGATTATCAAGAATAAGTAATCAAGAAACTCTGAAAATGAAACAACCACTTGCCTATATACATCCCGCTGCCAAAATAGCACCCTCCGTAGTGATTGATCCGTTCGTGACCATCGACCAGAACGTGGAAATCGGCGAGGGCACACGCATATGCAGCAATGTCACAATCCTTGAAGGTTCCCGGATCGGAAAAAACTGTATTATTTTCCCCGGAGCTGTCATTGGTGCCGTACCTCAGGATCTTAAGTTCCGCGGCGAGGACACACTGGCGATTATCGGCGACAACACTACAATCAGAGAATGTGTCACCGTCAATCGCGGTACTGCCGCCAAAGGCAAGACTCAAGTCGGAAGCAACTGTCTGATCATGGCATATTCCCATGTAGCCCACGACTGTCTTGTCGGTGACAATGTGATTATCTCAAATGCCACCCAGCTGGCCGGAGAGGTAGTGGTCGACAACTACGCGGTAATAGGCGGAGGAACACTCGTGCACCAGTTCCGCCATATCGGCCCCCATGTAATGATACAGGGCGGTGCGTTGGTAAACAAAGACATACCTCCGTATGTAAAAGCGGCAAGAGAACCGATAGCATATGCCGGTGTAAATTCCATTGGTCTTCGCCGTAGAAACTTCTCTAACGATGCAATCCGGGATATTCAGGAAATATACCGTTACCTGTATCTGTCGAGCATGAACGTCAGCGATGCCATTGAACGAATTGAGGCAGAGCTGCCAGCCACAAAAGAACGTGATGAAATCATCCTCTTTGTACGAAACTCCAAACGCGGCATCATAAGAGGTTACATGTAAACATTCAATCCGGGTCGGACGATCCGTCGCTCACCGGCGAATGAACGGTGTGAGGAAAGTCCGGGCAACACAGAGCGCCATACTCCCTAACGGAGAGCTGTCGGCAACGGCAGAGTAGCGTGACAGAAAATAACCGCGGAGCAGTCGGCTTTCGCAAGGGTGAAAAGGTGGGGTAAGAGCCCACCGGGCGGCATGGCGACATGCCGCGCCGCACGCCTTATGGGTTGCAAGGTCAAGTATACCGGCATTTAAGGATTGCTCGTCCATTGCCGAGGGGTAGACCGCTAAAGCCATGGCGGCAACGTCTGGCTCAGATAAATGACGGATGTCGGCGCAAAACTCCGCGTTCGCGTGGAAAGTAGCGCCGATACATAACCCGGCTTATAGTCCGGCCCGGATTTTTATTTTTTTCATATTATGGCAAAGGAAACCGACTGGTGGACTTCTCCCACCGAAAGCGAGGACGGGCGTCTGATAATGGTCACCGGACGTCGCGACATAGACAAGTTCCGGAACAATCCGCGCTTTACCATAAGAGTGGATATTTCATGGACATATGATGAATCTCCGGCTGCCGCCATGCCGTCGGTCGCTGACTCCGAAATCATGGAACAAGCCACCGAATCTATCAACGCCGTGCTCGACAAGGATCCCGTGGCTGTAATGACCGGAATATATACAGGCGCCGGAAGACGAGACTGGGTGTTTTATACCCTCAGCACCAACATATTCAACAAAAAGCTGAACGAAGCTCTCGCTGACCTTCCCTTGCTTCCTTTGCAGATATATGCCGAAAACGACCCCGAATGGGCCGAATATGAGGAAATGCGCGAAATCAGCGAGATAAACTGACATTCCCGACGGATGTCACAGGAAACAAAAAAAGCTCTTTTTCAAGAGCTTTTTTTGCATACTTTTCTGAGGAAACACAGCAGTGCGACCGTGACAAACACACTGGCGACAGCATACAAATATTCATCCGGCACCGCGCCTATGGTATCGACCGCATTCTCCGTTTTGTCGCTTTGCTGAGTGAACCATCTTGCTGTCACATACATGATATTGTTTGATGCGTGAACAATAACCGGAAGCCACAGCGAACCGGACCAATACAGCAGATAGCCAAACAGTGCGCCCAGAAGCATGCGTGGCACAAACCCGAAAAACTGCATATGGATGGCGCTGAAAAGAACAGCCACGAGCCATATGCTTAGATGCGGATTCATTCCGGAAGTCGAAAGCATGCGCTGCAACGTACCCCGGAACAGAAGTTCCTCGCCGAGTCCGGCCATAATACCGATAATCATTATATTCAGTATCAAGTCGCCGATACTTTTCCCACCCTGCATTATAGCTATGGTATTATCGGCGCTTTCTTCCGCCTTTCGCATCCACTCTTCCACGCCATGCAGGGCATCCGGAAGTTGCAGTGAAGCATTCCAGTGGATTATATAATTAAGTGACGGCACTGCCGCCACAAGCACCAATATTCCCGTCAGGACAGGCAATAGCCCCGGAGAACGGTCAACTTCAAGAAAACGTGCCGGACGACGCGAAATCATCATCACCGTGACAATCGACGGCAATATAATCTGAATCATACTCTGTAACACCGAGGCTATGCGTAGCACCCTCGTTGACATTCCAAACCAGCTGATTATTATTCCATTCAGCACGTTGCCAACCACCCAGCTCAGCAGCAACACACACAGCAGCAGCAAGAAACGCTGCCCCGGCGACAGCAACAGACGGCAGTCATCCTGTCTCTTATCCAATAGTTCATGTGGTATCATGACGCAAATATACAAATTTTTGACTATCCTGACAAATTCTCCAAAATACACATTCATTCAAACATATTGCGCCTTCGGCTTGTTGCTCTTATATCATCACATTATAAGATTCAATATCATCCGATGACCGCATCATTATGAAAATTCCATTTATCAGCGCCTTGACCCTATCGGCACTGCTGTCAGGACTCAATGCAGAAGCAAAAAGCATGACAGATGCACAGACCGACTCCCTGATCGCATCCCACAAAATAATCGACATAGACGGCAGGCATACTCCCGCAGACTCTGTTTACGATATTGTGGCAGCTTTCTATTACGACCAGTTCCGGCATTTTTCAGACCCGGACGCACCATATTTCCTGTTTCTAAGCCGAGACTCCCAGCTGGCCATGGGTGTAGGCGGTGCCGTACGCATGCGTGCATACTACGACTGGGGAGGCGCTG
>CAMWUD010000209.1 GCA_947177365.1 uncultured Porphyromonadaceae bacterium
TCACTCAAAGACTGACCGCCCTGGCGTTAACATTTATTGTCGAACCGGCTCTTAGGTTGAAGTTCGTAAAAATAACTGTATATATCGGATTCAAGGCATAGTCATATCCTTTCTGCCCCTGTGCGACCACTGCCGCCGAGGTATAGAACAACACCCTCTTGGGAAAATTTGCAGAATCGGACATCTGCATCTCAAGAATAAAATGACTTCCGGTCTCGGTTGTACAATATACATCATACACCGTACGCTTGCCCGCCGGATCCGGCGGCAACATTTCCTTATCGTGGAATGTCACTTCTGTCACCACCATCCTCCCTTCAAACAGCGCGTTGATGAATCGTATCAGCAGGTGCGACCTGGAGGCCGACCCAAACAGGCGCTTGAAGCCGAAGTCTGTGCGCAAATCTATGAATGTTGTCTCATCCGGTTTCATATCAAATTGCTTTTACGCCACTAATTTAGTAATTTTCCGCCGATTGGGCAAATATTCCGATACAATTATTGTCCGGTCTTTTTGAAATACTTTTCGAGCACCATCAGCGATATCAGCTTCTCCCGTTTGCTGTCGCGGAACTGCGACACATATTCGTTGGCATTGCGAATAATCACCTCCGCCTCCTGCGGATGACTGTTATAATACTCGATTTTATCGACAAGGTCGGAAAAATCATCTTTTACCTCTACATAATGGACTCCCGCCTGCAACAAACCTTCCATGAACCATGTCTCATATCGCGGTCGCGGCATTATCAGCAGAGAATGACTCGACATCACCCACTTTACATTGGTCGCCACATCATTTCCTTCTATTGATATGACATAGCGGTAATCGAGATGCTCCGGTATGGTCATTTTATCGACCCTCCATTCCTCGCGTTGCGGATGGCGACATACATCCCCGGCGTCTACCAGCGGATGACCGTAGTACTTCTCCATAAACCTTACCCGCAATTCGTTGCTATGGCATTTGCCACGGAATATCGCCATAGGCTTTTTCTCCCGAAAAATATTGCGGTCATCCACAAATATGAAATGCCGCACCTTATTGAGTTTCATCAGCACCGAGTTGGCATTATCTCCCGCTATCGGTCGGCTCTTTACTATCGACGGCACATCGGGAACATACGTCACATCGCCCGGACAGAAAGCCCAGCGAAGATGTCCGGGATACCAGCGGGTGTACTCCACAGTATCGAAATAATAGACACTCTTGTGTCGCGGCTTCTTATGTCCTGATAAAGACGCCGCATTTTCCGGCAAGCAGACTATCTTGTCAAGCTTACAATAGTAGTCCACTCGTCCGCGCATATACTCTATATCCTTTCGCCTTTCGGCTCCGGCAAGCACCTTTGCCAGCCTTGAGGCATATAATGAATGAGGCAGAAGCATCCGTACATAATTCAAAGCAAAATATTTCAGCTTGGAATTCTTGCCGCTATGCAACAGATATTTCAGTTTATCGGTTTTCATAACAGCAAAGTTCTCATTTAATTTTCAATTATGCAAATTCTTCCGCACTTTCAGGCCTCTTTGTTTGTTCTATTTGCAAATCAGTTTCTATGAGCAATACTATTTTTTCCGACATTCTCGGCATCATATTGGATTATGACGGTACCGTCGACATACGCGGCGACCGCTGGAGCAAGGTCATGCTCGATGCTTTCCGGAGCATCGGAGTGGAAATCAGCCTGCCCGCTCTCCGGCAGACTGCCGAGGCCGTAGGCACATATTTGATTACCGATGATGTAATACAGCCTACCGACAACTTCAGCGCCATGATGCGCAAATGTGCTTCTCTGATGCTGCAGAATCTTTACCAGAACTACAGCATCGACCAGCTTTTTGTCGATACGCCGGATTCGGCTGCAGCTATCGCAGACTACTGCCTTGACTACATGAACGCCGGATTTGAAATCGACCGGAACGTAATAGCCCGTCTGGCCGACCGCTTTCCGCTGGCTCTGGTCAGCCGATATTATCCGAATTTTTCCGCGATGCTCGATGAGTTCGGTCTGACCCGCTACTTCAAGGCCATAATACAGAGCCGCAGTCTCGGCACGGACGCCGGCGACGCAGATATTATAAAACGTGGTTCCGATACCCTCGGACTGCCATGCAGCCGGGTGCTCGTAGTCGGCCAGAGCCTCACCAGCGACATCGCTCCGGCTTTGTCGCTCGGATGCAAGGCCGTATGGATAGCCGGGAAAAACCGCTGGAATGAAGCCCCTGCGGGTGTAGGCCTCGCAGGTTCTCTTCGCGACCTTCCGAATCTGTTGCAATAGCACATCACTCTTTACATTTATTCACATTAAACCAGCGAATATACATATCATTTAACTTATTATTACACTTCATCTGTGAATTTAGAATAACTTCACAATTATTCACTTTGTTTATACTAAGAATATTTTCACAATTCCGAAATCATTTATACTTTTGCACACAAACTTGTAAAAGGCCTCCCCCGGAGGCCTTCTTTACCCTGATAAAAACAAAATAAAATAATCATTCAAACACTCTTGCATTATGAGCAAAAGCAATGTAAAGCCTGCAGAAGGTAAACTTGGTGTTATGGTAGTCGGCCTCGGAGCTGTTACCACCACCTTTATCACCGGTGTTCTTATGGCCCGCAAAGGCCTCGCCAACCCTGTCGGCAGCATGACCCAGTACGACAAAATGCGTGTAGGTCAGGGCGCTGACAAAAAATATCTTCACTACAAGGACATCGTTCCCATCGCAGACCTGAACGACATCGAATTCGCAGCTTGGGACGTTTATCCCGCCAACGCTTACGAATCCGCCATCAATGCAGAGGTTCTCAAAGAAAAGGACATCAACCCCGTCCGCGAGGAACTCGAAGCCATCAAGCCCCTTAAGGCTGCTTTCGACCGCGAGTATGCAAAGCGTCTCGACGGCGACAACGTAATGAAAGACAAGACCCGCTGGGAAATGGTTGAAGCCCTCCGCGAAGACATCCGCAACTTCAAGGCCGAAAAGAACCTTGACCGCGTGGTCGTTCTCTGGGCTGCCTCTACTGAAGTATACGTACCGGTAGACGAAAAGGTTCACTACACCCTCGAGGCTCTCGAAGCTGCCATGAAGGCCGACGACAAAGAACACATCGCTCCCTCGATGTGCTACGCATACGCAGCTCTCTGCGAAGGCGCTCCCTTCATCATGGGCGCTCCCAACACCACTGTCGACATTCCCGCCATGTGGGAACTCGCCGAAAAGACCAAGATGCCTATCGCCGGCAAGGACTTCAAAACCGGCCAGACTCTGGTTAAATCCGGCTTCGCTCCTATCATCGGCACCCGCTGCTTAGGTCTCTCCGGCTGGTTCTCTACCAACATCCTCGGCAACCGCGACGGTCTGGTTCTCGACGAACCCGCAAACTTCCGCACAAAAGAAGTCAGCAAGCTCTCTACTCTCGAATTTATTTTTTTTGATTATGAGAAGACCGAGATCTACACCGACTACTTCCACAAAGTGCGCATCAACTACTATCCCCCGCG
>CAMWUD010000210.1 GCA_947177365.1 uncultured Porphyromonadaceae bacterium
CTTGACGGGTCAGAGGTGTTGGTGATTTTCAAAGCCTGGGCATTTGTGGCTTCCTTTTCTGCCGGTTCAGACAGAAACACCTGAAGCTGCTTGAGCTCGGCTTTATTGATTTTCTGAGCGAATACTGCCACACTGCTAAGCGCAACAGCTAATAGTAAAGCGACTCGTTTCATTTTAATAAGTTATTAGGGTGTCATAGAATGATGAATATTCTCGAGGCGGAGGCTCATGGCTTCCGTCCTTTATGACTTTAGAACAAGCCTGCCACACAAATGGTTTAAAAGGTTCAAAAATAGCTAATCGGTGTATAATACAGCCGGACAGCCACGACTGCCATATATGGTTAGTCGCGACTGTCCGGCTGGAATGTCTCGTGGTCAGTATCCGCTTATCTGTCTGAAGCCACAATCTTACGGCGCAGATACTTGTTGTAGTCTGCTGCGGCAAGCAGTTCGTCAGTAGTCAGATGCATGCGGTATCTCCAGTAGTGACGCGGATTCGCGGGTACGTTAATCTGCTCTTCGAGCGGATTCTCACGTCTGAGATTTCCATCGATCGAGAGCCAGTCCTGAAGAGGCAGTATACAGAGCATCGAAGGAGATTTCAGCTGCAGATCCACAATCTGGTCGCACACCCAGGGTTCGGCAAAGTACGGCGCCGCACCCTGTGCATGAAGCACATTTGTATAGAAGTCCTGGATTTTATCGCGGTTCTCTTCCCACCACTGTCTGATACCGCCCATGTCGTGAGTAGAGGTGGTACATACTGAATAGTAGGGATAGCTCCATGTGTTGCCGAAAGGTGTTGTCGGATCCTTGGGCATACGCTGTATTTCAAGCGACAGGATTTCCAGAGCCGACATTACCGCCGGAACACAGTCGGGAATCATGCCCAGGTCTTCCGCACAGCAGAGCATGTCGGTAGCCGAGATAAGCGGCGGAAGTTTCCACATGGCCTTGCCATACCAGAAATCGTTATGGCGGTGATAGTAGAAGTCGTTGTACAGACGGTCGAAGCACCAGCGTTCATAGTCGTTCAGCGAACGGTATATGTAAGTGAACTGAGCCGAGATTCGCGGATGGTATTTACCCTTTTCGTAGGGATCTTCGATAAAGAGCACATCATCAATCAGACCGAGCAGACCGTTGCAGAGACGTGTGTTCTTGTCGTCTTTCGGCTGCTGGGCGAAGTAGTCTGCCACTTCCCGCTGGGTAGCGAAAGGATCTTTGAGCTTATATCGTCCGTAACCCACACTGTACATAAAGCGTTCTTTTGCCTCATCGGCATATTCACCGAAGAAATCAGGCAGGAAGTGTTCCATGATGTAAGGTGTCGACTGCAGGTCGGCATCAAGCCAGAAGTCGTAATTATATTTCAGTTCATCGACTGTATAAGGCAGTGCCGGATTGAACACGCCGAGCAGACCGTGCACTGCATTCATCGGAATCTGCCATATGCGGAAGAATCCCAGCACATGGTCAATGCGGTATGCGTCGAAATATTCCGACATCTTGCGGAATCTTTCTTTCCACCATGCGAAACCGTCCTTATTCATTTCTTCCCAGTTGTATGTCGGGAAGCCCCAGTTCTGGCCGAGTACAGAGAAGTCATCCGGTGGAGCTCCAGCCTGGCAGTCCATATTGAACAGCCGTGTGTCCACCCATGCGTCAACACTCGTACGCGATATGCCGATTGGGATATCTCCCTTTATGGCAACACCTTTGCTGTGGGCGTAGTCACGGACATGCCGCAACTGTTTGTCGAGATGGAATTGTATGTAGCACACAAAATCAATCTCCTGACGGTTTTCTTTCACGAATTCGTCGAGCATTTCTTTGCTGTATGCCGCATATTCGCCCCAGAAACTGAAGTCGGGAGTATTGAAGCGGTCACGCAACACACAGAATGCCGCATATGGCATAAGCCAGTAGGCATTCCGCTTTACAAACGCCTTATATTCATCGCTTGATATTGTCTTTTCACCTTCCTGGGCGAAAATTTCGCGGAAGAACTGAATCTTACCCTGATTCACCCGCTCGTAATCGATTTCTTTCAGCTTGTTCAGTTCCCTGCCGAGGTTGTCGTAGTAGTCCTGACGTTCCTTGTCCTTCAGAGTACCGAGTTCGCTCAGACGCATAAACATCGGATGAAGTGCGAAACAGCTGTTTGCATTATACGGATATGAATCGGTCCAGGTGTGGGTCATCGTAGTGTCATTGATAGGCAGAATCTGCAGGAATGTCTGTCCGGTCACGGAAAGCCAGTCGATGACTTTTTTCAGATCCATGAAATCACCCACGCCGAAGTCTTCATCGCTTCTCACGGAGAATACAGGTATCGCCGTGCCTGCGCCCTTCCACGGTGCAAGCGGATTGATGAACCTCATGCCGCTGATGGTGCTTATGCCGTCTTTTGCCGGAACGATACCCATACGGCGGTTGCCGCCGCCTTCCCATGCCACTACATCGCCGCTCGCGGAGTCGAGGACAAGAAATTTGTATTCTGTATCAGGACGGAGGTCTTTGGCATCGACATTCACTTCCCATTCAGGGAAATTGGCATCTGTCATACGCAGTGCCTTTGCCGGATTCCAGTCGCCCAGTGAAGGCGTAGAACCGCAGATGGCCAGACAGTGGTTGGTCTTTACCATAGGTGCCGATATGCGGATGTTGACAAAACCGGCCCTCGGAGCCACGGACTTCTGGCGGGTTTCGCGATGGCATATGCAGTCGGTAAATGCAGAGGAGTAGTACGGCTTGTCCCACGGCTGATCCTGCCAGCGGTCATGAATACTGAAGTTTTTGGCGCTTCTGCCCCGCACGAATTTGTGCGGCTTGCCCCACTCTTCTTTAATACTGCCGTTGTCGTGACGTATGAAATAGCGATACTCGAATTCTTTAGTATCATCAGGAACCTCTACTTCGGCTGTCCATGATTCAGAACCTCCGAGGGTCATTTTGACAGCTGCCGACACCTCGTCGGAGCCAAGAGCTACAGGAGTTCCGACGATAAAGACCGATTCGCCCCAGCTGGTGCGATAGTCGATATGGAAACTTAGTCTCATGTACTTATGTTGTTTTATTAGTAATCAGTTGATTTCAACCACATTTGCGGTCAGTTTTTCTTTAGATTCACAATAGAAGCGCTACATCGGCGCTGTTTCAAGGCATAAATTTACGCACTTTTTTGTTAACGCACCAAAAAAATTTGCACAAAATTAACAAAACATGTTCTTAAACACGGTATAGCGTACCGTATAGTCCGGCTCCTTATTCAGCCGTATCTGTCTCCGCGTGACACATTCTCAATAAGCAAAGGCTCCCGTGAAGGAGCCGTTGTTATTAATCAGCAGTTTCCGACCTTTTCCAGCGGTCGGGCAATAGATTTCTGTACTTTACCAAAGGGGTGGTCGGACTCCATGAAGCGCACCTGTTCAATATGTCCGAGATGTATTCCATAACGTTTACACCATTGAGGCGACATGAC
>CAMWUD010000211.1 GCA_947177365.1 uncultured Porphyromonadaceae bacterium
GGCAGACACGGCGCTTTTCGTCAGTTTTTTATAGCTTACAACACCACTTTGTGCCGTGAGCCGGCGGTGGTGACGATGTAAATGCCTCTGGGAAGCTCAAACGATTCAGTGCCTTCGACAGTCGTGCGTACTGCGGGAGTGCCGTCGATGCGCCAGACGGTGATTCCGGTCGGAGAACCGGTGCTTACTGTCAGTCGGCCCGGAGTAGCTGATATCCGGCATCCGGCGGCTGGAGAATCAGCAGCAGTGCGTCCGACGATAATGCCCGGGCAGGCGTTGGATGTTCCGCGGTCGTATACGGCGGCCACACTGTAGACATTGTCGCCTTCGGGTGCTCCGGTGTCGGTATAGCTGTTTTCCTTCACAAGTTCTTCGTTGATTTTCATACCGTTGCGGAACACATCATAACCAGTCAGAACGAGCGAGCCGGTCACAGGTGAGTAGGTGATGTTGTCGACCATTATACCCATCTGGGAGCAACCGGTGTAATGGATGCAGAAGTATCTGGCATCTTCGGGAAGAGTCAGTTCTACTTTCTGCCATTCGCCGGTAGCGCGGCTCTGCATAAGAGAGGTAAATTCAGATACGGATGTGCCTCCGGCAGAGTACATCACTTCGAAATATTCCTCCTCGCTTACCTGGTCTATGCCCTTGATGAAGAAGCTGACTTCGGTAGCCGGGCTGACTTCGGGCGATATCAGATAATCGTCGTTGGTAGGCTCGGTCCACCAGTCCACCCACAGATTGGCAAGCCATGAAATGAAGCATGCCTGGCCTTCGTAGGGAACGAGGTCGCCATAGTTTTCATAGTCGAAACCTTCAAGAGCGTAGGGCGACCATGTCATGAAGGCCTGGTTTGAGCCTTGATTCGGCCATTGCGGCAGGTCGGTGTAATAGCCGCTCAGCAGTTGGTCGCCATCGTATGTGGTCCATTGTCCGAAGCCGTCGAGCATAAATGGCTCATAGTCTTCGGCGCCGTCGGTGACTGTGGTCACGCCATCGGGCAGCTTCGGACGGTCCCATGTAAGTTCCGTTCCGTTGTCGCTAATGGAGCCGGACAGATTATGAGGCGCGGGATAGAACGACTCTTTGATTGCTACAGTCATCATACGTGAGCTGTTGTTGTCGTTATCGTTGTCGGCGGGATAGCTGACAACTGCCTTGAACACGTTCTCGTCGTTGATGTGTGATGCGTTGATTTCGACTCCGAGATTTACAGCCAGAGACTCGCCCGGAAGTATCCGTTCGCCTTGTACGGAATTTACGAGCACGTTGTCTTTATACAGCTCTACGGTATAGTCTTCGGCAGCCTCAAGTCCGCGGTTTGTATATTGGACGCGGAAATTGGCATTGTCGCCTATGGCCAGAGAGCTGTAGCCGGTGAAGTCTTCCACGGCGAGGTCGTGGGTCTGCTGTTCGGTGACGCTGATGTTGTCGATATAGAAATACATCCAGTTGTTGTCGGTCTGTCCGCGCAGGCCGAACTGTACGGTCTCGGCATCTTTATATTCGGCAAGCGGGAAGCGGTGTTCTACCCATCCATAGCGTGAGTATCCGGCAGGCAGAGGATCGCCAAGAGCCACAAACGGACCTCCGTCGCATGATATTTCCACAATCATGCGTGTTGCGCCGTTGTCGGCGGCAACCGATGACTCTTCCCAATGGAACATATATACACTGAACACCGGGTCGGAGGCGCCTGAAATATCGAATACCGGAGATTTCAGACGGCTGTCGGTCTCGCCGCCCCAGGCGGAGTAGAAGCGGGAGAAGCCGTTGTCATGGTCCATGGCGGTCATGCCCGAGCCGTTTTTCATGCACTCCCAGCTGAAAGAACCCACGATAGGATCGGTAAGCCAGGGACGGATGTCGAATTTTCCGTTGGGAAATGACTCCGAGGCCGGTACGGTGTAAGGTGTGCCTATGGCAGTAATCTGTGCTCCGGTACGGCTTTCGCCGCCGGCTGTGCATGCGGCTACCGCATAGAAATAGCTATCCTGCATGTCGCCGAGGAGTTCGCGTATCTGATTGTCGGTGTATGATGTCGCTTTCAGACCGGAGGCAATCGCTTCCATGTTCGAACTGTTGTATCCCCGGTATACGGTATAGGATACGTCGTCAGGGTTGAAATAGGCTCCGGGGTGCAAGCCTTTGGTTGCGGCTGTCCATTCGAGTGATACAGCCATGTTGTGGTCGGTGGTGTAGAGGCGGGTGAGTTCGATTGCCTCGGGCTGGTCGGGACCTACCCATACGCTGGTTGCAGCGGGCAGACCGAATTCCTTGTTGTAAAATGCGTATACCTTATAGTTGTTTACGCCGTTGTCGGGCTCGGAGTCGGTCCATACGACTTTTTCGCCGGGCTTAGCCTTGATGGCGCCGGCTACGTTGTCGTTCCGTATGATTTCGATGTCAATCTCTTCTTCTGTAATCGGAGAGCCGTTGGCCATGCTTGCCGGAGCTGTGAACTCCAGCACAGCTTCCATCAGTCCGTCGGTGGCAGGTGTTGCGGTCAGACCGGATGGTGCGGCGGCAATCAGACTTGAAACGCCTGCCTGCAGGTCAATCGAGAATAGGTTGAAGTAGAAGCTGTCGGTATCGCTGTAGTTATAGAATCCGATGTAATAGTCGCCTTCGCTTTCAACAGCGAAATCGGTACGGAATGCTTTCATCCAGCTTTCGTCTATACCGTTGAGGTCGAGAATCTCGCGGTGGTCGGCCGGGTCTGTGGATGTGCCGACAGTGACTTTGAGATTGGAGCGTGCGCCCATGTTTACTATTATCTCGAGATTGTATATGTTCAGGCCGTCGAGATGGATAGGCGGTGTGAAAAGCCAGTCGTTGGGCTTCGCCTCGTTGTCGGTGCAGAACTGAATCAGAGTCTCGTCTTCTTTCCAGAACCAACGGTTGCGTACGGCATTGCCATCGCCATAGCCGTCACCGTCAAGGTCAACGACAGTGTAGTTGGCTCTTGTAGCGTCGCCGTCATCGAATTCATCGTAAAAGGGCAGGGTAAATGTTTCGGCTACCTTCATGGGGGCTTTTGCACTGCGGGTGTTTGCCGAAGTCGCAAACCGTCCGGACGATGTCTTGGCCCATAGAGAGGCTCCGTTGTCGGATGACTGTCGGGGCGGCGAAGCGGATTGATTCAGTGCCGTCGCCGAACAGACGGCTGTGGCCACGAGGAGAGTGGCGAGCGAGCAAAAAGTTTTGTTCATGGTGTAAGTTTGAGTTGATTTGCACTGATACACCTGTGGCTGGTGTATTAAAATATGCAAAACTATGCAATACCATGAATTTCTGCAAATACGTTAAGGATATTTAACAGACTTGATATGTGAACGTAACTATTCAACTATGTTAAATCGCCGGCAAACATCGTCTTGTAGGGACGCACCCCCGGTGCGTCCGGCCGCCGACTGTTCCAAATCTTGTTGCTGCGGACGCACCGGGGTGCGTCCCTACATTGATAATGAGCA
>CAMWUD010000212.1 GCA_947177365.1 uncultured Porphyromonadaceae bacterium
ACGCCACTGACCAGTTCACCGCTCCGATGCAGACACCCCAGACCCGCGTATTCACTCTCGTGCAAGGCGCCATGCCCTACTCCGCCAAGAACCGTGCCATGGCTTCCATGGCCGGACAGATTCTCAGCCAGCGCCTCCTCAACAAGGTGCGCGAAGAGATGGGCGCCGTATACTCAATCTACATGAGCGGAGCCATGACTCGCCAGGGTCTCAACAACGTGATGCTTCAGACTGCATTCCCCATGAAACCCGAACTGAAAGACGAGACTCTTGCCGTAATCCACGACATCATCTTTGATATGCAGGAAAATGTGGGCGAAGACGAACTCGCTCCCGTCAAGGAATTCATGGTGAAGGAAGCACGCCACAACGCCGAAGAAAACGGCAGCTGGGCCGGTACAATCTCCGCCACTCAGCTCAACGGCGTGGATGTTTTCAACGGCGCCGAAGAGACTATCAATTCTGTTTCGACAGCTGACCTGAAAAACTTCATGAAGGATGTTCTCAAGCAGAACAACTACCGCGTGGTGGTTCTCGATCCTGAGAAATAAGCAATCACTGCTTACAATGCAAAAAGCGGTTCCGGAATTTCGGAACCGCTTTTTTTTGCGCATCTACACAACGAATAAGAACCGTTTACGACCGACCGAGAATCTCAAGTTCCGAAACATATATTTCAGTAACTTTTCGACTGATACCCTGACGGTCTTCCCAGTTGCGGGTGCGGAGAGTGCCGGTGATAAACAGGCGTGTGCCGGTGCGGATATACTTCTCGACAAACTCTCCGAGCTCATCGGTAGCGACTATATTATGCCACTCGGTCCGCGCGGCAATCTCGCTGCCGTCAGGCAGCCGCCGGGCCGGTTCGTTGGTGGCAAGTTTGAAGAAAGCCACCGCCCGCTTCTCGTAATATCGCAATGTGGGGTCTGTGCCGACATTGCCCATCAGTATCACCTTGTTCATAACACAAAGTTACAAAATAGTCTGAAATTTTCCGTGAAATTTTCGGCAATTCTGAGCCAAATTTGCCCATTCAGACGGAAATTCGTAAATTTGCAGTTATGAATACCGACATGACATCCGCCGACGGAATAGACCTGAACAATCCGGAATTCCAGGATTGCTGGAAGCTGCTGCAGTATACTCGCCAGTCGGTATTCCTTACCGGAAAGGCCGGAACCGGAAAGTCGACATTTCTCAGATATATTACCGCGAACACCAAAAAGAAATATGTGGTGCTCGCTCCTACAGGTATCGCCGCAGTGAATGTAGGCGGACAGACTCTCCACTCCTTTTTCCGCCTGCCCTTCCGCCCCTTTGTCAGCGATGACATAGAATTCTCGAAGCCGCGCCTGCGCGACCGTATGAAATACTCCCGCGACCATATCAGACTGCTCTCTGAGCTCGAACTCATAATCATTGACGAGATTTCCATGGTGCGCGCCGACATCATTGACTTTATCGACCGCATTCTGCGCGTGTTCTGCCGTAACAGCCGCGAACCATTCGCCGGAAAACAGCTGCTCCTTGTCGGAGACGTATTCCAGCTCGAACCGGTTGTCACCGGCGACATGAAGGATGTCCTCGCACGGGACTACCCTAATCCGTTTTTCTTTTCCGCAAAGGTATTCAAGGACTTCGACCTTGTGCCGATTGAACTTCGGAAGGTATACCGCCAGACGGACAACGGATTTGTGGAGATGCTCGACAGGTTCCGCGACGGACGTCCGCTGAAGTCCGACATCGCCACGCTCAACCGCAGGGTAAACCCATTCGTACTGCAAGGTCTGGAAAACGGAAGCCAGTCGGATATGGTCATGACGATAGCCACCCGTAAAGATTCGGTCGACACCATCAATGATTCCCGGCTGGCGGCTCTGAAATCGCAAGAGTTTGTATATGACGGCGAAATCACCGGCGATTTCCCGGAGTCGAGTTATCCTACCGACCTGCACCTGCGTCTGAAGACCGGCGCCCAGGTGGTGTTTATCAAAAACGATATGGAACACCGCTGGGTCAACGGCTCGATAGGCCGTGTGGTGGAGACTGGCCCCGACAAAATCAGAGTGGAGACCGATAAGGGCGAAACTCATCTGCTCGAACGTGAACGATGGAGCAATATCCGCTACCGCTTCGATGAAAATGACAAGAAGGTTGTGGAAGAGGAACTGGGCAGCTTCATGCAATATCCGGTGAAACTGGCCTGGGCTCTGACCATACATAAAAGCCAGGGACTGACATTCAACCGCGTGGTCGTGGACATGGGCCAGGGAGCTTTTTCAGGCGGACAGAGCTATGTGGCTCTCAGCCGATGCCGCTCTCTCGATGGCCTGACCCTCCTCAGCACCATTCATGAGCGCGATGTATGGGTCAATCCGTATGTGACCGAATTCAGCCGGCAGTTCAACGACCGCATAGCCATAGAACGCTCGCTCGAGACGGCAAAAGCCGACAGCCTCTACGACGAGGCAATGGCCGCCCTCGGAGAGCACAGGCTGCTTGACGCATTCGAATGCGCCTTCAACGCTGTCTGCCTCAGCACTGAGCGAATCGACAAGCCCGGAATGATGAGACTTGTCCGACGCAGACTCGGATATATAAGCGAGTATCAGAACCGCATTGAATTGCTTGAGGCTGAAATCGACCGCCAGAACAAGATTCTCTTCACTCTGGCTACCGAACAAGTAGAACTGGCCGAACAATGCCGCGAGGCAGGCGAAATGGACGCAGCCATGGCCAATTACCGCCGGGCGATTGAACTGGCCCCGGACTACCACTACGCCTGGACCGGACGGGGACTGTGTCATGCGGCGACAGGCGACTATGACAATGCACTGGCCGACCTGAGACACGCCAGCGCCCTGGCGCCTGACGACTACCACGCGGTCATGCATGCCGGACAGCTTGCTCTGAATGCCGGCGACCTGTCATCGGCCATGGATCTGCTGCTGACAGCCCTCGGACGCAATGACAAAATCCCCGCCGTCCATGACTCTCTGGCCGAAATCTACGATGCCCTCGGCGAAAAAAAACAAGCCTCGGCACATCGTGCCAAGGCCGTAAGACTGAGAAAGCGAAAGAAATAGCTCCCTACCCTATAAAATCCCGCAACGAACGAATCAATGATTCCGATGCGCCATTTCCGATAGAGTGCAACGGCTTAAGATTGCCATCCAAAACGTATTGTATCAGTTCGTCTTCGGTATATGCCACATAGGCATAGCCGAGCTGCTGCATCTGGTGTGCCGTAGCCATCTGATGGTCTGTACGATGCTCGCCCAATGACGCCTGACGTGGAAATACCACCACCGGCTTTCCGCTTTCCATAGCCGAAATAATCGTACCCATGCCCGCGTGCGCCACAATCAGACGTGCTTTTTTGAATATACGGTCAAATTCGTCCGGCGGAATCAAATCGCGCACTTTAAAATTCTCCGGTTCATATTTGTCGTTAAAAGCCTGTACT
>CAMWUD010000213.1 GCA_947177365.1 uncultured Porphyromonadaceae bacterium
ATGTATATCCCGGCCCCATCCAGTACTTCGGCCCGGCTGAAGTATGCGACCAGCCTTCGATGACTCTTCATTACGAGCATCTCAGCAAATAAGTCCGACGACACTATACCCGAATCATAGCTTGCAGAAAGCCTGCCCCGGGGAAGCAATTCCGCTTCTGGGCAGGCTTTCATTTTTTTGTCGAACGGGGTCTGATTACCACATGGGAGTGAAACCATCCGATTTTTTCAGATGATTATTGACGTTACCCGAGTAATTGCTGTGGTCGGCGGTATCAAGTTTAAGCACAGGTGCGCCAGGCTTAAGAAGCAATTCGCCGAGATCAATATAGAAATCGCTCATGCTGTCGGCAAATTTGAAGTAATATTTCAGTCCCATGGCATCGGAGATGCTGCGCCACTGCGTGGATGATACATTCGGAGAGCCGGGCAATTCATAACCCATAGGCACCGAGATATTAGCCATGACCGAAGACAATTCCGACCATGCCGAATTGTAGCCGACATCCTTGGGCAGATGGTTGATAAAGAAGTCTGCTCTCACAAAACGGTCAGGGCTGCTCACCGTACCCGGCAGCATATGATTCCCGCCGATATTGGTCCAATACTTATTTATTGCCTTCATGTCGGTGTAATTCGGATCGTTCGTAAGAACCGTAAGATCGCGTCCACGATATGTAGTCAGCTTTCCGTCGACAAATTCCATCAGCAGTGTCTCACCGCTGCGGTCAGTCAGACCGAAATGCAGAAGCGACACAGTACCGCCGTCGAAGGTCTGACCGGCGATAGCGAACTCGTTTGCGGCAAGCCATTGGTCCACTTCCGCCACCGAGGAAAAATTATCAAGAAAATACTGGACGATGACCGATAGGCTTATAACCGGGATATCCTCGCCGGGCTTCGCCTCGCGATATATGGCAGTCTTGCAGAACAAGCTGTTCATCACCAGCCCACGGTCATTCATACCCTCGGCAACGCCTTCATCGTAACTCACAGCCACAACGGAGCCATATTTTGATGTCCAGCGCAGCATAGGGCCTTCCGGCATTGACTGCCGGCTGATTCCGGATGGAAAGACATACAGATTGGTCGGTATGGGAGTGCGCCAGTCCAGCGTACGCCCCACCATTACGATATTCTCTTTAGCGGTGCTGTCGCTGAGAAAGACCACTCGCGAACAAGCCTCGGCCTCATGTGCAACTCCGAGCAGCAAAGCTCCGGCAGCAAGTACAGGTAATATTTTCATAATTGATGAAGTTTTGGTATGTAAATATAACCTGTAGACGTGCCATAGTGTTCAACGACAGTGCTATTGATGCGTATTATCAAGAATTTCGCGCAGGAATCCGGCCGTCGGGCTATCAGTATGTGCTACTTCCTCAGGAGTGCCTGCGGCAATAATCCGGCCACCACTCTCACCTCCGCCCGGCCCCATGTCTATGACATAGTCTGCTGCCGCAATCAAGTCAAGATTATGTTCGATTACCAGAACTGTATTGCCTTTGGCTACAAGGCGGTTCAGTATTCCGAGCAAAGTATTGACATCCTCGAAATGAAGGCCGGTGGTAGGCTCGTCAAGAATGAAAAGAGTCTTGCCGGTATCTCTTTTGGCGAGTTCCGTAGCCAGTTTCACCCTTTGGTTCTCTCCGCCGGACAGCGTGCTCGAAGGCTGCCCGAGTTTTATATAGCCCAGACCGATTTCCTGAAGGACTTTGAGTTTCTTCATTACCGGAGGTACGGACGCAAAAAATTCCACGGCTTGATTTATAGTCATGTCAAGCACATCTGCTATTGACTTTCCCTTGAACCGCACTTCAAGAGTCTCGCGGTTGTATCGCTTGCCGCCGCATACCTCGCATGGCACAAGAACATCCGGCAGAAAATTCATTTCAATGGTCTTGTAGCCGTTGCCGGCGCAGGCCTCGCATCTTCCTCCAGCTACATTGAATGAAAACCTGCCGGGTTTATATCCCCTGATTTTGGCTTCAGGAAGGTTCACAAAGAGAGAGCGGATATCTGAAAACACACCCGTATATGTGGCAGGATTAGACCGGGGTGTGCGCCCCAGCGGCGACTGATCCACAGTCACTACCTTGTCGATGTTTTCTATACCTTCGATTGCCTTATATGGTAGCGGAACCTGCTGCGCTCTGAAGAAATGATGGCTCAGAATCGGCTGCAGGGTGCCGTTGACCAGACTCGATTTGCCACTGCCCGACACTCCGGCGATGCAGGTAAGAGTTCCGAGCGGAAGTCTTAGTTCCACATCCTTGAGATTATGCCCGGTGCAACCGCTCAAAGTCAGGAACAAGCCGTTTCCAGGACGGCGCGGAGGATTCTCGCCTACCCTGATGCTGCCGTTGAGATAACGGGCTGTCAGCGTATCGCTGGCGAGCAATTCTTCCGGAGTGCCGGCAAACACGACCTTACCGCCTTTACGTCCCGCTCCGGGACCTATATCAATCACCCAGTCGGCATCAAGCATTATATCTTTGTCGTGCTCTACAACGATGATTGAATTCGAGGCATCACGCAGCCGCTGGAGCGATTCGATAAGTCTTCGGTTGTCGCGCTGATGAAGGCCTATCGAGGGCTCATCAAGAATATACAGCACATTTACCAGTTCAGACCCCAGTTGAGTGGCCAGACGTATGCGCTGGCTTTCGCCGCCGGAAAGAGTGCCCGAACTGCGGTTGAGTTGCAGATAGTCAAGTCCGACATCCACAAGAAATCCCAGGCGGGTGGACACTTCCTTCAGAATCTCTACCGCTACGACACGGTCGCTGCCTTCAAGACGTTCTGAAACTTCGCGGCTCCAGCGATATAGCCTGCCGATATCCATGCGTGTCAGCTCGGCAATGTTCATGCCGTCGACAAAGAAATGCAACGATTCCCGGCAGAGTCTGTCGCCGTTGCACTCCGGACATACCACTCTTGAGAAAAACTGTCCGCTCCATTTTTTTGCCGTAGCTCCCGAGTCGTCGGTCTGCTGCAGTTCAAGATATTTCACCAGGCCTTCGTATGACTGGAAATAATTCTGCGTGCTCATCGTATCATTTTTGAGCTGCAGACGGTCCGTAGTGCCATCCATGATTTCGCGTATGCAATCCTCACACAGCTCACTTACCGGAGTCTTTAAAGTATGTCCGAATTTCTCGCATATGGCTGCAATCTGCCAGAAAATCATATTGTTCTTCTGCTTTCCAAGAGGCACTATGGCACCGGAAGCAATTGAAAGAGATTCATCCGGTATGATTTTCTTTCGGTCTACGATATTCACAGTACCGAGACCTTTGCAGCACGGACAAGCTCCTTGCGGGGAGTTGAACGAAAAATCGTGGGGTGCCGGCTCGCGGTATGAAAGTCCTGTAAGCGGATCCATCAGCTGGCGGCTATAGTGGCTCAGCTGATTCCGGTCGACATCATATATCATTATCTGTTTCTCTCCGATCC
>CAMWUD010000214.1 GCA_947177365.1 uncultured Porphyromonadaceae bacterium
TACAGCCGGCGGGCGGACGCACCGGGGTGCGTCCCTACAAGACGATGTTTGCCAGCGATTTAACATAGTTGAATAGTTAAGCGTTATAATACCTACATAAAAAAAGCCTGTGGCGAAGCTTTCCGGCTTCGCCACAGGTGGTATTTCAGATGGTATAGAATCAATAGTTCTCGGCCTTGCGCTGGAACCAGCCCTGATCGGCTCCGCAGACCGGGCAACGTTTGGGCGCTCCCTTGGCTGTGACCACAAAGCCACAACGGCGGCACATCCATTCCACAGGTTCCG
This sequence comes from uncultured Porphyromonadaceae bacterium, assembly GCA_947177365.1. Classification (GTDB taxonomy): domain Bacteria; phylum Bacteroidota; class Bacteroidia; order Bacteroidales; family Muribaculaceae; genus CAG-873. Next base: position 286 of record CAMWUD010000214.1, read on the forward strand.
CGTCTTCGAACTCCGTACCGGTCTCCAGACGCTCAAGCAGCTTGATATATCTCTGCTCGTGCATGGTTTCCACCTTCGCAATCAGCTTATAGAGATTGGCAATCTGCGGGAAACCTTCGTCCTGGGCTGTCTTTGCGAAGTTTTCATAGAGGTCGCTCCACTCTTCGTGCTCGCCTGCGGCAGCTTCGGCAAGATTGGTTTTGGTGTCGCCTACGACCCCGGCCGGATAGCCTGCGCTTATCTGCACAGTGCCGCCTTCAAGAAGGGCGAAAAACTGGCGGGCATGGCTCAGCTCCTGCTCGGCTGTTTCCATGAATACGGCAGCAATCTGCTCGTAGCCTTCTTCGCGTGCTTTTTCCGCAAACAGAGTATATCGGCTTCTGGCCTGGCTTTCACCGGCAAAAGATGCCAGCAGATTGTGTTCGGTCTGAGTTCCATTGATGCTTTTCTTTTCCATATGTGTAAATTGAATTTGAAGTTTTACGTATATTTTTCAATCTGTATTATTAACAGATAAACGCGCCAAAGGTTGAGGCAGGATGCAATACTGACGAACTTTCGGCCTTTTGATTTGTAGTTAATGATAAATTTTTATAACTTCGTAGTTCAAAACAGTCCGGCATGCACCGGCTCTAATCCTTATGACAACAAAACTGCACAAACTCACAATGATACTGCTGCTGGCATGCGTCGCCACAGCAGCGCGTGCCGGAAACATCCTCGGCATCGAAGGTGAAGAATCCACCTCCGTAGGCATTTACATCAAAGACCTGCGCACAGGCAAGACAGTCATTGACCATAACTCTCAGATGGCTCTGACTCCTGCCAGCATCCTCAAATGCGTCACATCCGCCACTGCTCTCAGTATGCTCGGCCCTGATTTCAGATTCCGGACAGATGTAAGTCTGACCGGCTCTGTCAGCAATGGCATATTGACCGGAGATGTCGTTGTGACCGGCTCCGGCGACCCTACTCTTGAAAGCAGTCATTTCAAAAACAACCTCGGATTCTGCGCGGCTGTGGCCGAACGTCTCAAAGACAGAGGCATCACAAAAATCAAAGGCGACATAATCATACACGAGAACCTGAAAGACTGCGGCCCGATAGCCCAATGGGAAATTGAAGACGTGGCTTACCCTTATGGAGCCGGACTTTTCGGCCTGAACTGGCGCGACAACACTTTCACCCTCTTCCCTGTCACCGGCGTCACCAAGCCTTATATACCGGACCTTGACATCGAACTCCAGAAAAGCAACGACGGCAACGACCTCATCCGCGGTATTTTCTCGGACAGACTGATTGTACGGCGAACCGATATAACCAACAAGAAGACAAGCGTCAGCTCCACCATGCCCAATCCGGCAGCCGTACTGCGTCAGGAACTGATTGAAGCTTGTGCGGACAACGGTATTGAATTTGTTGAAAAGAAAGGCGCCGCCGCGCCCCATGCTTCAGCCGAGAATCTCTTGACATGGCGCTCTCCCGAAGCATCGGAAATAATGCGCTCGCTCATGGTCAGGTCCGACAATCTCTTTGCCGAAGGCATGCTCAGAGCCATATTGCCGGGGGCAAGCCGGAAAGCAGCTATAAAAAAGGAAAAAGAATTCTGGACAAACAAAGGCGTTGATGCCAGATACACCATCATCAACGACGGCAGCGGACTCACCCGTGCCAACAGAGTGTCGCCCCGCTTTATAGCCGCTATCCTCGAGCACATGGCGAAATCGCCCGCAGCAGCCACATATACAAGTTTCTTCCCTAAAGCTGGCATAGAAGGAACGGTGAAATCATTCCTTGCTAAAACTTCGCTCAAAGGCAAGCTTGCCCTGAAAACCGGTAGTGTCAGCTCCGTACAGTGCTACGCCGGATACAAGCTCGACGACAATGGCAAGCCTACCCACGCGGTAGTGTTTATGATCAACGGTTTTTTCTGCGAGCGCTCGGCTGTGCGTGCGGCTGTGGAAAAGCTGCTGCTTGAAAAATTCTAAGACACCGACAAGTATAATCAATAAATTATGGACAACATAAAGGAAATATATCAGAAAAATATCGAAATCGAAGGTATTCTGCGTGTAATCGAACAGCGCGACAGCAAAGAAGCCCGGGAGCTTTTAGCTGCCCGATTCAACGAGCTTGCGGATGCCGTGCGGACTCTGCTTGCCGAACCGGCTGCCGATTGCGCCGCTCAGGCCGAACCGCAGGTTTTAGCTCCCGCAGCCTCCGAAACCACTTATAAGGAAACCTCTGTGCCAGAAACCACTGCAGAAACTGTAATGAGCGGAATGCCCTCCGGAGCCACCGCACAGGCATCTGACGACAGCAGACAGAAAACCATCAAACTCGATGAAATGCTCTCGGCCAGACAGTCGGCCGACCTTAGCAAGGCATTTACCCTGAACGACAAATACCGCTTCCGCCGCGAACTCTTCGCCGGCAGCGACCAGGACTTCAGCCATACTGTGAATCTGATTTCATCCATGGATTCCTTCGACGAAGCCCGCGACTACCTGCTGCACGACCTGTGCTGGGATCCACGCGGTGAGGCCGCCGAAGATTTCCTTAATATAATACGCCGTCATTTTCAGGCATGAGCGGCAAGCTGTACATAGTTCCGACACCGGTCGGCAACATGTCCGACATGGCGCCGCGGGCCATTGAGATTCTGACTAGCGCATCGCTGATTCTTGCCGAAGACACGCGCACCAGCGCCCCGCTTCTGCAACGTTTCGGCATATCCACACCGATGCTCAGCCACCATAAATACAACGAGCACAGCGAGACCGGCAAGATTCTCGACAGAATCGAGGCTGGCGAGACCATAGCCCTGATAAGCGATGCCGGCACACCCGGAATATCCGATCCCGGATTCATGCTTTCCCGTGAGGCACGTCGCCGGGGAGTGGACGTCGAGACTCTGCCCGGCCCTACTGCCTTTGTGCCGGCACTTGTCAGCAGCGGACTGCCATGCGACCGCTTCATATTCGAAGGATTCCTGCCACAAAAAAAAGGACGCGCCACACGACTGGCCGAACTCGCTGCCCAGCCTCTCACTTTCATAATTTATGAATCGCCGCTGAGAGTGGCGCGCACACTTGCGCAACTCGCTGAAATATGCGGAGAAAGCAGGCCTGCGTCAGTGG
>CAMWUD010000215.1 GCA_947177365.1 uncultured Porphyromonadaceae bacterium
GTCCGGCGGGCTTCCTGTGGTATCTGCAAATCAGACGGAAAGTCAAGGCCAAGGCCAAAATGAATTTCAGATGAAAATCCTGCATGTAATCACTTCGCTGCGTACAGGCGGCGCCGAAAAACTGATGGTCGACCTGCTGCCACGGCTCAGGGATGCCGGTCATGAGGTGGCGCTCTGTCTGTTCGACGGCATCCGGACTCCGTTCTATGACGATATAGTGGCTAAGGGTATAAAGGTCTATGACTTCGGCGCGGGCAATTCGGTCTACAGCCTCAGGAATATATTCCGTCTGCGCAGGCTGATGAGAAGTTTCGACATTGTCCATACCCATAATACATCGCCTCAGTTCTTCTCGGCTTTGGCGAATGTCGGTCTCGGCAAAAGGCTTGTCACCACCGAACACAATACCCACAACCGCCGCCGTAAGTGGCCGGGTTTTGCCATGGTCGACAGGCGCATGTACAGCAGCTATGATACTGTAATCTGTATCTCGGACCAGGCGGAGACCAATCTCAGACAGTTTCTTGGAAAGAGCAAAATCAATATCACCACCATATACAACGGCGTGGATGTCAGTTATTTTGCAAATGCGCTGCCCTCCGGCGAACTTGAGAGGATTGCGCCCGGCAGCAAAAAGCTGATTATGGTGGCCGCTTTCCGTCCGCAGAAAGACCAGAAGACTCTGATTGAAGCCATGAGACAGTTGCCGGAGGATTTCTATCTGTTTCTCGTCGGCGAGGGCGACTGTATGGAAGAGTGCAAGACTCTTTCGGCGAGTATGAGACTTACAGACCGTGTGCATTTTATGGGGCGCCGCAGCGATGTGGCCGAACTGCTCAAGGCTTCCGACTATGTGGTGATGTCGTCGCATTATGAAGGCTTGTCGCTGTCATCGGTCGAGGGCATGAGTGTGGGCAAGCCTTTCATTGCCTCGGACGTGGACGGCCTGCGCGAGGTTGTCAAAGGCTATGGCATCCTGTTCCCGCACGAAGACAGCGCTGCACTTGCAGCCGAGATAATGAAACTTGAAGAAGACAGGGAAATGTATGAAAGTATATCCGGCAGATGCCGTGAACGTGCCGGACAATTCGATATTACCGCCATGGTCAGCGGATATTGTGACATTTATCAGAGTTAAACCAAAGCAATGAACCATTCAGAATTAAAGAAACAACAGGAAATCCAGCTGAAGATGCTTGTGGATTTCGATGCTTTCTGCAAGGCGCAGGGACTGAAATACTTTATGATATATGGCACTCTGTTAGGCGCCGTCCGTCACAAAGGATTCATACCATGGGATTATGACATAGATACAGCAATGACCCGCGCCGAATACGAACGCTTCAATTCGGTCAAACATCTGCTGCCTTCGCATCTGTCGATCAGCGAAGTGTGCTACAGCGACATAGACCATGCCGGACTGGCCAGAATCATGTACCATGACGAGGAATTAGGCTGTGTACATGTCGACATATTCATTCTTGACTGGCAGCGTAGCGGATGGTATGCCGGCAGTATGATGAGGCGTTTGTGCCGCCTGTTGCATTTTGCGAAACTCAGCAAGAGCGAAAAGTCGATTCTTATAAAACACTTTTCAGGACAACCGCTCAAGCAGGCTGTGGTCCAGCTGTCGAAAGTGTTGCGTCTGCTGGTAGGCGGAAGTGCATCGGCAGAACGACTTATATTCCGTCTGCGGGTAAGCAAAGAGCCTACCGACAAGGTGATAATGCTGGAAGACTGGATTCAGTTGCCCGCCAGGAATTTTTCCGAGACACAGCTTCTTGAATTCGACAATCATATGTTTTATGCTCCGGCCAACGTAGAGGAACTGCTGACTGTGATGTATGGCAATTACATGGAAATACCGCCGGAAGGTCATCGCTGGCTTAAAGAAGAGGGTCTTGAGTAAAACCAATCAATATATCGTTATATGAAACTATTCCATATCGCACTTCTTGCCATAGCCGGACTGTCTGCAAGTGTATCGGCGTATGCGCAGGCTGAAGAAAATGCTACAGCGACAACAGTACCCGAAAAAAACAGCTGGGGCTCGAAGCTTATAAAATCGCCTTTCGGACTCGGACTGGATGTCCAGACTAAATATGTCTGGCGAGGTATGGAAATGATGCCTGAGGACAGCGCCCCTGTGCTGTTTCCGTCGGTCAATTATTCATATAAAGGTTTTTACGCCTATTTCATGGGCGGATATTCCATAAACGGAAAATATGCCGAAGTCGATGCAGGTGTGAGCTATTCATATTGTGGAGTCACGCTGGGTGTATATGATTATTATTATCCGACAACCGACTCGAAATCCGACAAGTATATCGGCGGTGGCCGCCGCACGGGTCACTGGCTCGAGGCATGCCTGAACTATACTCCCGATAAACTGCCGGTTTGGGCTACAGCGAGTACTTTCTTCTACGGCGCCGACAAGTATACCGATGGCGCCGACAAGGAGAAACAGGCTTACTCTACCTATATTGAGCTGGGTACGTACTACGATTTCCTCCAGTCCAACCGCGTGTCTTTCGCTGTTGGTGCAGCCCTGAACAAATCGTGCTATAACGGCTATGAGCATGACTTCTCGGTTTGCAGTCTCGAACTAAAGTACACTTATAACGTGGCGTTCAAGAGCGGCTGGAACTTGCCCCTGAGCGTGGCGTATATATATAACCCGGTATTCGACAAATCGTTTGTTGATTTCACCGCAAGTTTAGCTTTTTAAATGCCCTCCGCAAGACGAAACGCCGTCATTATGGCGGCTGGAACATCTTCACGCTTCGTACCTCTCTCTGCCGAAATACCCAAAGGACTGCTCGAAGTCAGAGGCGAAGTGCTCATAGAACGCCAGATCCGTCAGCTTATGGATGCCGGAGTCCACGACATAACTGTCGTGACCGGCTACAAGGCCGGAATGTTCGACTATCTCCGGGCGAAATTCGGTGTGGAAACTGTCATGAACGAGGACTATGCCAGATATAACAATACATCTTCGCTCATAAAAGTGCTTGACAGACTGGGCGATACATTCATCTGCTCGTCAGACAACTACTTTCCGGGCAATGTGTTCGCCGGAAATCCGTCTGAAAGCTACTACAGCGCCCTTTATGCCGAAGGCCCGACAGACGAATATTGTCTCATGACTGACTGCCGCGACAACATAACTGACGTGTGCGTTGGCGGAGCTGATTCGTGGTATATGATCGGACATGTATATTTCTCGGCTGAATTCAGCCGGGTGTTCGCCGCGCTGCTTAAACGCGAATATGAACATGAAAGCACCCGTCATGGCTATTGGGAAGATGTCTACATAAGGAACATCGGCAATCTGCCGCCATTGCAGCTACGTCGGTCCAGCGCCGGTGAAATCGAGGATTGAGACTCGCTGGACGAACTGCGCTGCGTCGACC
>CAMWUD010000216.1 GCA_947177365.1 uncultured Porphyromonadaceae bacterium
GGAGCAGATAAGTCTCAGCGGCAAGCAGCCGTATACCAACAATCTGATCCGCCAGCTGGTGAAGACAGTGGTAGGGCGATTCCGGGTGCTGGCCGAGACACGCGGATATTACGACAAGGCCACGCGCGAGTATGATCGCCAGGTGCGGCTTCCCGAACTCGACGCCCGGCTATTGGAGGAATTTCTTATCAGCGGCATGGCCGTACAGCGTGTGGGACTGTCGCGCGGGGTGGAAAATGTGAATCCGCGGCTGTTCTTCATCAACGCTGTCCGCGACCCATGTTGCCGCGACATGGAATTGATAGGCCAGTGCCACGACATGAGTCTGCCGGAAATCTACGCCCGTTTCGGCCACGGCGACCTTGGCCGGGTGGCCAGACTCAGAGAGATATTCCGGAGTCAGGAGTCGCGAGGAGCGGCAATGGAAATCGGACTGAGCGATGATGCCGATTTCTTTACTCCGGCTCCGGGCAAATGCAGGGTAATCGAACTCTGGACTCTCGACTCGGTGAGCCGGCTGCTCTGCAGCGACCCTGAAAACGGAGAAATCGCTTACCGCCCGGTCGATGACCTTGACAGCCTCGAACGCGAAAACAGCCTCAGACGCTGCGACGGTCGGCCGGAAATCGAAGCCGTGCCCGACATACAGTTTGTGTGGAATTGCCGCTGGCTCAGCGCCACGGGCTGCCTGCTCGACAGTTATCCCTCGCCATATCCCCACGGACGGCATCCGTATGTGCTGAGGCTCTATCCGCTTACCGACGGAGAGATACACCCCTTTGTGGAAGATGTCATCGACCAGCAGCGCTATATCAACCGCCTGATTGTGATGATCGACAAGATGATGGCTTCGGCGGCCAAAGGTGTGCTGCTTTTCCCGGTCGACCAGCTTCCGGAAGAGCTGGAATGGCAGGACGTGTTCGATACCTGGGCGCGGAGCGACGGTGTGATTCCTATCACCGGCCGGGGCTCCACACTGCCGCAGCAGGTGGTGACACCGACCGACGGCGTAGGCGCCTACCGTCTGCTCGAGCTGCAGATGAAACTGTTTGACAACATCAGCGGAGTAGGGGATGCCCTGCAGGGACGCAATATCGGCGGAACAGCGGGCGCCGCCGTATACGACCGGCAGGTGGAGAACGCCACCATCGCCCTTGGCGATCTGCTTGAGACATTCGCGTCATTAATCGAAGAAAGAAACCTACTATGCAAAAGACACACTTCAGAAAAGCCTTCGCCGAAGTCCGCGCCCGCGAGGAAGCGCGTGGCAGGCGGCTGAATACCGACGCACTCATCGACCTGACTGTCACCACCACACAGCCGCCCGATTTCGGAGTGGAATACGACACGGCGGTGGTGATGGTCGGCCGCCTCCGGCGCGAGCGTCCGTCGGTAGAAGGCGAGAAACGTCCGCGGCGCCTTTTCTGGCTCGAGATGCTACGGCGGGTCGAAGACCTTATGGCGCCTCCCCGACAGCTGCGTCTGTGCGAGGCCGTGCAGAAAGTGCTTGCCTACCAGCGCCCGTCGCGCTGGTATGTAAGCCATGCGGCCGCACGGCGTTGGATTCAATAATGAAGATTCAACAATGAAAAAGTGAGAAAAAATGCGCATCACCATATCTATATCCGATATCACAAGGCGTATATACGCCGTATCGGCCATTAAGGCCGTCAACGCCGGCGACAGCAGCGCTCCGGCAGTGCTTACCCGCGACAACGCATTGCTGCTCCGGCGTCTGATCCGCGACAGTTTCGCGCTGTCGGTAGGACGTCTGGCCGACGTCGTGACAGACTTCTCCAGTCTCGACCCCGATGACGGCGACGACCTGCTGTGGTTAGAGACCAATGCAGTGGCGGCATCGCCCGGAGTGGCCGCCGAATCGCTTGCCGCCGGAGTTCTGGGCCGTGCCATGGCTCTGGCCTGGTCGGGCAGCGACCTGCCTCAAGCCGAAGAATACACCCGGCTGTCCGACACAGCCCTGAGGCAGCTCACACGCCGTACGGCCCGTTGCGGACGCATACGACGGCATAGCTGATGAAAATCTAAAAAACTAAAAATCAGTGAAGAAAATTTGGTCGGGCCGAAAAAAAACGCTACCTTTGCAGTCGAAATTTTCCGCAATAGGCAGGATAAAAGCGAGAGGCTGTTTAAAGCTCTCCGCCTCAGCGGGTTAATCTACATAATTAAATATTAAATGTACGCAATTGTAGAAATCCAGGGACAGCAGTTCAAGGCAGAAGCCGGCAAGTTCCTGTATGTACACTATCTCGGTGACGCAACCAAGGCTGGCGAAACCGTAGAATTCGACCGTGTCCTTCTGGTTGACGCCGACGGCGCAGTCAAAGTAGGCGTTCCCACTGTGGAAGGAGCCAAAGTAGTATGCGAAGTAGCATCTCATCTGGCCAACTACGGCGGTGGTGAAGCTGAAGAAACCACCCTTTTCAAGGGCGACAAGGTAATCGTCTTCAAGAAGAAACGCCGCAAAGGCTATCGTCGTAAAAACGGTCACCGTCAGTACTTCAGCAAACTCGTGATCAAGGAAATCGTTGCTTAACCCTTTAAAAATTCACAGAAAATGGCACATAAAAAAGGCGTTGGTTCATCAAAGAACGGCCGTGAGTCAGAAAGCAAACGACTCGGCGTGAAAATTTTCGGTGGTCAGGTATGCAAGGCTGGCAACATAATCAAGCGTCAGCGTGGCACCGTACACCACCCCGGCCTGAATGTAGGCATGGGCAAAGACCACACTATCTATGCCCTCATCGACGGCACCGTGCTCTTCACCGAAGGTCGCAACGGTCGCAAGTTTATCAATGTCACCCCGCTGGGCGAGGCATAATCAGATAACTGTCGCAAAACGAACAGGCGCAGCCCCGCATCGGGGTTGCGCTTTTTTATACCTCAGGCAGAGGCGCAAAGCACGCAGAGAGACGTTTTTATGCCTGTGTCTGAAAATTTCAGGCACAGGATTTTCTGATTGAGCCAAAAAATTGTAACTTTGTATCTGTAATGCCAATACTGTCTAAGTTCTTCATATTACTTCTTTGTTTACTATGTGCCGGCATATTGCCGGTATGCGGAAAAACACCGGCTGATTCTCTGATGAACCAGCTCGAAGAGGTCATACGCAAACGTCCGGAGTATCTTGAACACAAAGAAAGACATCTGGCAGAGCTGGCCGAACAGCTGGACAGGACGACCGATGAAAGAGAACGCTTTGATGCCTTGACGAGTCTCTACGATGAATACCATTCGTTCAATGCCGACTCGGCCTACAGCATAAGCCTGCGTCAGGAGGCTATCGCTCGCCGGCTCGCCGACCCGGAACTGATAGCCCATGCGAGGCTGCATCGGGCGAATATACTCAGCGGCACCG
>CAMWUD010000217.1 GCA_947177365.1 uncultured Porphyromonadaceae bacterium
TATCATCTCGTACATGTCGCTGTAGCTGTCATCGGGCTTATAGTCGGTGAACTGACCTACTATAAGGCCGCCGAGCTTCGGCAGGACGCCGCTGAGGCGTAGCTGGTAGAGTATGCGTTCGATTTTGTATATAGGTTCGGCCACATCCTCGATGAAGAGTATAGTCCCCGGCTCGAACACGTCATAGGGAGTATCGATGAGGTCGGCCAGCACCGCCACGTTGCCGCCTATGAGCTTGCCGCTCGCAATGCCCTGACGGTCATATTCATGAGCCGGGAAAGTATATGCAGGACGTTCGCCGCGCAGTATGCGGAAGAGGTCGGCTGTATCGGGGTCGTCGGTGCCGAGCATAATCTGAGCAGCCATAGGGGAGTGTATGCTGGCCACACCCTTGCTTGCCATCAAGGCATGCAGGGCCGATATGTCGCTGAAGCCTATCACCCACTTGGGGTCTGAGGCGAGGTCGAGGCGGTTCAGGCGGTCCATGATATGTACCACGCCGTAGCCGCCGCGGGAGCAGAGTATGGCCCGCACCTCCGGGTCGAGAAAGGCGGCCTCGAGGTCATCGTAGCGCTCATCGGCGGTACCGCTGTATATTCCGCTGACACCCAAGGCATGGGGCATCACCTGCGGGCGCCATCCTTCGGCGGCGAGCACCGACACGGCGCCGGCCACCTTCTCCGGCCGTATATGTCCGGCCGGCGATACTATCGCAATTTTATCGCCCTTGCGCAGGGCTTTGGGAAATTTAGGCATAATTCAGTAATTTCGCACCGTGCCTTTGCGACACAGCGGATACAAAATTACAAAAAATACTCAAGCGCCCAATCCGTTTTTTCAAAATTTCACTCCGGACGGCTGACAACCATGCAGTAGCCGATTGTGAAAATGGTGGCGAGGCTAAAACTGCTGGCGCCGACGCGGGCTTCACTGCAGAAGGGCGAGTCAAGCTCTATTTCCGGACCACCCAGACCGGGCATGGCGGCAGACTTATACACCGCCTCCTTGGCACACCAGGCCCAGAGCAGGGTGCTGTCGCTGGTGAACAGCCTGCGCTCGCGCTCGCTGAGAAAACGCTCCGCGACACGACGCAACTGTGCCGGGCGCATCTCTTCAATATCCACTCCTATTCCGGCCGACGGCGACAGTACCATGGCTGCATATCCGGCGCTGTGGCTCACCGACACAAAGCTGTCGCAGTCTTCTATATACGGCGAGCCGTCAGAGCGGTGGGCATAGACAGCCCCGTCGGGAAAGAAAAAGTCGAGCAGGCGGTTCACAGCGGCCTGCTCACGCCTGCGACGCGAGCCTCTCGGCCCGCTCTCGATGCGGCATACGGCCAGACGCACGTCCGGCATAAGCGGCAGCGGCAATCGTTCAGGCATAAAATCGTTCAGTTCCATCGGCGCATGGTTTTAAGCGCCCGCACAAGGTCGCGTTCGATGGCCGACACCACGGGCGCCACAGAATCGGTCGGCGAAGACGCATCGACTCCCGGCATATATACCGAGCCGCTGACAATCATGCCGAGTGTGTCCACAGAAAGAAACTGCAGCGGCGTGGCCACAGGGTCGCGGCTCACCAGCAACACGGTCTCGAAACTGCTGTCGTCGGAAGTCATATGCCGTGTCTCGGCAGTCATGCCATAGAGATTCAGCGCCATCCGTTCGCGCCGGCGCTCGATTTCGGCTGCAAGACGGTCGGTCGCGCAGTCCACGGCGCTCAGATGCAGGGTGGCGCCGTAGCGCGGATAAGCCACGTCAAGCCAGCCCCGGCGCGGGATGCGGCTTGGCACCGACGCGTTTGTTTCAAAATACAGCGGGAAAGAGTCCGGCGCCGAATACACAGTGTCATAGAGCGCCACACGCGGATAGGCGCGGGGCAGCGGCGCAGTGCCGCTGTCGCCGTGCGTGCAGGCAGAGAGCAATGTGGCCGCCGCACAAAGGGCTGTCGCAATCAGAGTTTTCATTTCAGCTGAGGTTCAGGCATCACCTTCACGCGGACCTCGTTGATGCGGTGGTCGGCAATCTCAAGAATCAGGAAGCGGCAGCGGCCATACCCCAGCGGCTCCGTGTCCTTGGGCAAATCGCCCTTGATGGCCAGCAGCATGCCCGCCAGAGTCTCGGCGTCCTCGCATACGTCGGCATAGTCGTCTTCATCGAGTCCGGTGATGCGGAAGAAATCGGTCAGCAGCGTACGGCCCTCGAAAATGTAGGTATTGTCGCGCAGACGTTTATATGTCTGGTCGTCTTCGTCGTATTCATCGTTGATGTCGCCCACAATCTCCTCAAGCACATCCTCCATGGTGACGATGCCGCAGGAGCCGCCGTACTCGTCGAGCACAATAGCCAGGTGCAGCTTGAGTTTGCGGAAGTCTTCGAGCAGGTCGTCGATCATGCGCGACTCAGGCACATAATAAGGTTTACGCAGGAGCGTATGCCAGTCGAAACCGTCGACCTTCCGTCCGATGTATGGAAGTAGGTCGCGGGCATAGAGTATGCCCTTCACATTGTCGAAGGAGCCTTCATAGACAGGCAGACGGCTGTAGCCGCTGTCGACCACCACTTTGAGTACCTGGTCGAAGTCCATGCCGTAGTCGATGTCGGTGACCTCGGTGCGCGGCGTCATGATTTCGCTGGCGGTGGTGTCGCCGAATTTCAGGATGCCCTGCAGCATGTTGCGCTGCTCGCCAGCCTCGACGTCGGTGATTTCAAGAGCCTGGGTAAGTTCGTCGGTGGTAATCTGGTCGGGTCGGCGCACCACCACTTTGTTGACGAACGACGAGCTGCTCACAAGCATTTTCGACACCGGCGAGAACACACGTGTCATGGCCGACACGGCGCCGCAGGCCATCATGGCCCACTTCTCGGGATAATTGTTTGCGTAGAGTTTCGGCAGAATCTCGCCGAAGAGAAGAATCAGGAAAGTGAGGATTACAGTCTGGAGTACGAAACTCAGCACCGGACTCATGCCGGCGAAAATCGGACCGAGCGCGAAATTGCACAACACCACGATAGTGACGTTGACAAGGTTGTTGCTGATAAGAATCGTAGCCAGAAGTTTTTCGGGACAAGCAAGCAGCCTGCGCACGACGGCGCCTTTCGGCGATTCGTCCATATCCTCGATCTGAGCCGGGGTAAGCGAGAAAAACGCGATTTCGCTGCCGGAGACGAATCCGGAAAGCAACAGACAAAAAGCGGCCACAACAAGAGCCACAGTCTTGGCCACACCGAAAGTGGCGCTAATCTGAGTGAGTATCATCAGCGGCTCGCAAGCCGGCAAGGGGTCGGTATCCAATTTAAAAAGATTTGGTTAGACATAAGAGCCGGTTCGACAATAAATGTTAACGTCAGGGTTGCATATTTTTTCGCAG
>CAMWUD010000218.1 GCA_947177365.1 uncultured Porphyromonadaceae bacterium
TTGTCAGATAGAGGTAGTTGGTCGCCGCAGGATACTCCGCCGCCAGAGTATCAATCTGTTTCACCACCGGGACTATTCCCAGAGCCTTGCGGCACGAGCGCACAAGGGACATAAAAGCGTCGGGATCCTCACTGAAGGCATCCTTGAACACCGAACGACCTATCTGGAAGTCGCTGAAGCCCTGCTGCTTTGCAAGACGCATAAGTCCCGAAGGAACAGACTCAAGGCTATCGTAGGTGCCAAGTTCGGCGGCAGTGTCGATGATGTTGCGGAGCTTGTAGAGGAACCAGCGGTCGATTTTGGTCAGCTGATGGATGCGGTCGACACTGTATCCCTGTGTCATGGCCTTGGCAATGACGAATATGCGTTTGTCGGTGGGGGCGATCAGAGCCTTGTCGACATCGGGTATGTTGATGTCTTTGTTCTCAACGAAGCCGTGCATGCCCTGGCCGATCATGCGGAGGCCTTTCTGTATGGCTTCCTCGAAGGTGCGGCCGATGGCCATGACTTCGCCTACGGATTTCATCGAAGAGCCTATAGTGCGGTCTACTCCGTGGAATTTGCCGAGGTCCCAGCGCGGGATTTTCACCACCACGTAGTCAAGTGCCGGCTCGAAGAAGGCCGATGTGTCTTTGGTCACGGAGTTTTTGAGGTCAAATAGTCCGTAGCCGAGGCCGAGTTTGGCTGCGACGAAGGCCAGAGGGTAGCCGGTGGCTTTTGACGCCAGCGCCGATGAGCGGCTCAGACGGGCGTTCACTTCGATGACGCGGTAGTCCATTGACTGCGGGTCGTAGGCATACTGTACGTTGCATTCGCCCACGATGCCGATGTGGCGTATGATTTTTATGGCCAGTGAGCGCAGGTAGTGGTAGTCGGCGTTCGACAGTGTCTGCGACGGTGCGACCACGATGCTCTCGCCGGTATGGATGCCCAGCGGGTCGAAGTTCTCCATGTTGCAGACTGTGATGCAGTTGTCGAAGCGGTCGCGGACTACTTCGTATTCCACTTCTTTCCAGCCTTTGAGCGATTTTTCTACGAGTACCTGCGGCGAGAAGGCGAGGGCTTTCTCGCAGAGGGTGGTGAGCTGGGCATCGTCGTCGCAGAAGCCGCTGCCGAGACCACCGAGGGCATATGCTGCGCGTACGATTACCGGATAGCCTAAGGTGTTTGCCACGCGGAGCGCGTCGGCGACATTGTCGACTGCCTCGCTCTTGATGGTCTTTATTTCGATTTCATCGAGTTTCTTTACGAAGAGTTCGCGGTCTTCGGTGTCCATGATGGCCTGTACGGGGGTGCCGAGGACGCGTACTCCGTATTTTTCGAGTATGCCCGATTTATACAGTTCGACACCGCAGTTCAGCGCGGTCTGGCCGCCGAATGCCAGCAGGATGCCGTCGGGACGTTCTTTTTCTATTACTTTCTCTACGAAGTAGGGGGTTACGGGCAGGAAGTAGATTTTGTCGGCAAAGCCTTCGGAAGTCTGTACGGTGGCGATGTTGGGGTTAATCAGCACAGTGGTGATGCCTTCCTCTTTCATGGCTTTGAGGGCCTGGGAGCCGGAGTAGTCGAACTCGCCGGCCTCGCCGATTTTGAGGGCGCCGCTGCCCAGCAGCAGCACTTTCTGTATGTTGTCGTTCTGGTTCATGCCCTTATAGGAGTTTTATGAATTCGTCGAAAAGGAATGTGGTGTCTTCGGGTCCGCTTGATGCCTCGGGGTGGAACTGTGCCGAGAAGAATGGTTTCCATTTGTGGCGGATGCCTTCGTTGGTGCCGTCGTTCATGTTGATGAACAGCGGCTCCCAGTCGTCGGGCAGTGTCTGGTTGTCGACTGCGAATCCGTGGTTTTGCGAGGTGACGAAGCAGCGCTCTGTTCCGGCCTGACGTACGGGCTGGTTGTGGCTGCGGTGGCCGTATTTGAGTTTGTATGTGCTTGCTCCGGCGGCTTTTGCCAGCAGCTGGTTGCCCATGCAGATGCCGCATACGGGTTTTTCGCCTTTGAGCGCTTTGCGCAGGTTCTCTACTGTGGCTGTTGCGAAATCAGGGTTGCCGGGACCGTTCGACACGAATATTCCGTCGCACTCCATCTGGTTGAAGTCGTAGTCCCAGGGCACGCGGACAACCCGTACGCCGCGCTTTACCAGGCAGCGGATGATATTGTGCTTTACTCCGCAGTCGACGAGCACTACTGTTTTGAAGCGCGGGTCGAATTTATGGCCGGCCGCTTCGGCGGTGCTGAGCACGGCTTCCTCTTCAGGCAGTCCGTCTTTGCCGGGTATGTAGGCTTTAATGTCGGTGCATGATGTTTTAGCCACGAGATTTTCCACGTTGGGGTCGTAGGATTCGGGTTCGTCCTGACCTTCGATTACAATCTTGCCGAGCATCGAACCGCTGTCGCGGAGATGCTTGGTCAGGGCGCGGGTGTCGATGTCGTAGATTCCGGGGATTTTTTCGTCGTTGAGCCATTCGGCCAGAGAGCGCTCGGCGAGCCAGTGGCTATGGTTCCATGAATAGTCCTGAAGGATGAGTGCACGCGGATGGATGTGGCTGCCTTCCATGTAGTCGGACTCGGACAGTTCCGGTCCAGCCGGCGGCACGCCGTAATTTCCACCCAGAGGGTAGGTGGCAACAAGTATCTGACCTTCATAGGAGGGGTCTGTCAGACTTTCGGGATAGCCGGTCATGGCTGTATTGAATACAACCTCGCCGGAAGTCGATGCTTCGAAGCCGAATGATTTGCCTTCGAATCGGGTGCCGTCTTCAAGTATCAGGACGGCGCGTTTTGTTTCGCGCATAGCAGTGATGATTGTTGATCGTTAGATAGGTCTGCACAATCAGTCGTGAAAACCGTGCAAAGTTACTAAAAATTTCCCGGATAAGCCTACTTTATTTCGATATATATGCTGAGAATGTCGGTTTTTGCGAAAGAGTGCTATGTATATACATTAATATATAATAGGCGGCAGTTTCTTAGTGATCCGTGTGTCGGTCGTGTGTGTACGTGGTGTTGAAGATGGTTGTCGGATGGTTGTTGTTTGCTGTCTGGCAGGCAGCGGAGGCCATTGAGAGGTTGTGGCTCGAAATGCAGCTCGGATTTGGTGAAAAAAATGCATTGGTGAAAGTGTTGAATAATAGAGCGTTGATAAAATCACCCGAAAAAATATGAAAAAAAATCGCGAAAATATTTTGGTGTTTCAAAAACTCTTCGTAACTTTGCAACCGCAAACGGGAAACAACGCGGCTCGCCGCTAAAACCCGAAAGAGAAAATTGAAAACGCCTCTTTAGCTCAGCTGGCCAGAGCACGTGATTTGTAATCTCGGGGTCGTTGGT
>CAMWUD010000219.1 GCA_947177365.1 uncultured Porphyromonadaceae bacterium
GGATAGGTGCCGCGGATTTTGTCAAGCTCCACGCGGAATGCCTTCTCGTCGTATACCGAGAAGGGGCTGCCTGACAGAATCACACCGATTACCGAGTTGTCGCCGAAGGGAAATTTGTTGTAGGGCACAATTTCGCAATAGGTGTTCAGCTCGCGTACGCGCCTGCCGATAAGCTGGGTTGTCTGCGAACCGAAGTCGAGAATGATGATTTTTTCTTGCATATTGTGATTGTCTGCGGAATTCAATGCTGCAAAGTTACGATTTTTTCCACAAATAACTACAATCACGACAATGCCAAGTACGTGCCGACGTTTATTTTTTCGGAAAAAATTGCTAATTTTGCACTCGCATTATTCATCAATAGCCAAAATCGGTATAGTTTTGAACAGGTACTTACAGAAAATAACAGTCATCATAGTGCTTTTTCTGAGTGTGGCAGCGCCCTCGAAGGCGATCAGTCTCAATCTTGACTCGATTGCGGAATGGGGCAAGTTCCCCCGTTTCTGCATCGGTGTGTACCGCTGGGGTGACCGTTTTTTCAATTCATATGACTCTACCTATGTGCATGGCACCGGATACAAGTTCAATGTGAAGCTGACCACGGATTCCTGGTTTGACTTCTACAATTTCACTCTGCCTGAAAAAACTGTGATGCATATGCGCAGCGAGCCGTCGACATCTATTGGCGCGCATCTGACCTATCTGGCGGTATCTGTCGGCTATGACCTGAACTTCTCCAAACTCTTCGGTGGATCCCAACGGTCGCGCCAGCGCTATAATTTCGGATTCAACTGCAGTCTGTTCGCGGCTGAACTCAGTTATGTGAGCAACGATGTAGGCACTAAAATCACCAGATTCGGCACCGGCGGCTACGATTATCATATCGACTACCCGTTCAGGGGCATTAATGTGTCGTCGTGGAGTCTGGATACCTATTACTTCTTTAACCACAAGCGCTACTCACAGGCTGCCGCTTTCAATTTCAGCAAAGTGCAGCGGAAAAGCCAGGGTTCTTTTTATGCGGGCATATCTATTTATACCCAGCATTTCAACTTCGATTTCAGCGAGTTGCCTCAGCAGATGCTTGACCGTCTGCCGCAGTCATGGCCTGACTATCATTATAATGTAAAGACTCATAATTACGCCGCGCGGGTGGGTTACGGCTATAACTGGGCGCTCGGACGCCACTGGCTCATAGGCATCACCGAGTCGCCTGTGGTCGGTCTGAAGAAAGGCTTCGTCAACAGTACCGAGGAGCATCTGTCGTGTTCGCTCTATAACCGTTTCGGTGCCTCGGTGGTGTGGAACAGCGGCCATTGGTTTTTCGGTGCTGTGGGCAAATGCGACTTAGGCCTGATTTACGATAAGGAACACACTTTCGCCAATGCTTTCATCACCGGACAGATGTCGGTAGGTTACCGTTTCAATCTCTGGTGATTCCGCTATGCGAAGAGGGCGCGGAATGCGTCGTCGACACGTTTTACCTCTATGATTTTTATGCGGCGCTGCTGCATGTCGGTGCCTTTGAGGTTGCCCTGCGGCACGAGCATGTGGGTCATGCCCAGTTTTTCGGCTTCGCCGATGCGCTGCTCTATACGCGTCACAGGACGTATCTCGCCGGACAGTCCCACTTCGCCGGCCATGCAGTAGCCGCGCGGCACGGCCATGTCGACATTGCTTGACAGCACGGCGCTGATTACCGCAAGGTCGAGCGCCGGATCGTTGACTTTCAGTCCGCCGGCAATGTTGAGAAACACGTCTTTTTGTGCCAGCTTGAAGCCTACGCGCTTTTCGAGTACGGCAAGGAGCATGTTCATGCGTTTTCCGTCGAAACCGGTGACACTTCGCTGTGGTGTGCCGTATGCCGCTGTACTTACCAGAGCCTGGCACTCAATCAGAAACGGGCGTGCGCCTTCGAGTGTGACTCCGATGGCAACCCCCGAAAGGTCTTCGTCGTGTTGCGATAGCAGCATTTCCGACGGGTTGGTGACCTCGCGCAGTCCGTGGCGGCACATTTCATATATGCCCAGCTCGCTTGTCGAGCCGAAGCGATTCTTTATGGCGCGGAGTATGCGGTACATATACTGGCGGTCGCCTTCGAACTGGATTACAGCATCCACTATATGTTCGAGCACTTTCGGTCCTGCCAGCGAGCCTTCCTTGGTGATGTGTCCGATAAGCAGCACCGGCACAGAGGCTTCCTTGGCGTATTTGAGCAGCTGGGCGGCGCACTCGCGGACCTGCCCCACGGAGCCTGCCGATGATTCAAGCGCATCGCTGGCAATGGTCTGTATCGAGTCGATTACCAGAATCCCGGGCTGAATCTCTTCGATATGCCGGAATATAGTCTCAAGCGAGGTCTCGCACACAATGAAGCAGTTGTCGCTGCCGCGCCCGATGCGGTCGGCGCGTAGCTTGAGCTGTGTGGCGCTTTCCTCCCCCGATACATAGAGTATGGTTTTGCTTTTGATTGACAGCAGGTTCTGAAGCACCAGCGTGCTTTTGCCTATGCCCGGCTCACCGCCCAGCAGCACCAGCGAGCCGGGCACCAGACCGCCGCCGAGCACTCTGTTGAGTTCCTGGCTCGGGAGTTTGATGCGTGGCTCGTCGAGAGCCTGGATGTCGTTGACAGCCATAGCCACGGAGCGTCCGTGCGATGCCACAGGCGACGGCGAGCGTTGCGGCCCGGCGCTGACTTTCTCTTCAACCATGGTATTCCAAGCGCCGCATGCGGGGCACTTCCCCGCCCATTTGGGCGAGTCGGCCCCGCATGCGTTGCAATACCATACGGATTTTACGGTTTTCTTTGCCATTTATTGTCGAACTGGCTCTATGCGTTGCGTCCGTGGCAGTTCTTGTATTTCTTTCCGCTGCCGCAGGGACAGGGATCGTTGCGTCCGACTTTAGGACCGGCCTTCACGGGCATGGGTTTCGGACGTTCACCCTGCTGTGCGCTTGCCACACGGCGCTGTTCGTCGCCCGGGACCTCGGCTTTGGTCTCGTTGTAGCGAACTGCCTTGTGAGGCATTTCCGGACCGGCCTCCTTCATTTCGACACGCTGTTGGGGAGCGGGCTGCTGCTGGGAGGGCTGCTGTCCGGCCTCGGCGGCTTCTTCAGAGCCGGTGGACTGGGGAGCCTGCTGGCTTTCAGCGGGGGGAGCCACCGGGATATTGGCGCGCATCAGACACGACACTGCCTTGGAGTTGAGCTGGTTGAGCATAGACTCGAAGAGGTGGAACGATTCCACTTTAAAGATTACCAGCGGGTCTTTCTGCTCG
>CAMWUD010000220.1 GCA_947177365.1 uncultured Porphyromonadaceae bacterium
CCGAGATCTACACGCGTAAGATCGTCGGCAGCGTCAGATGGGTATAAGAGCCAGGTATGGTACGCTTGCAGCAGCCAAGGGTATTGCGTTGGAATGCAATATTCCCGACAAGATTACAGTGACAGGCAATCAGTCGCTTCTTGAATCGGTATTCAACAATCTGCTCGACAACTCTATCGCATACAGCGATGGAACAAAAATCGAGATAGATACAGTAGCCGCGCCGTCAGGTAAGATTCAAATCAGATTCCGTGACAACGGCCGCGGAGTACCCGAAATACATCTGCCGCACTTGTTCGAGCGTTTCTACCGTATTGACAAGGGGCGTTCGAGGGCAGCCGGCGGAACCGGTCTCGGACTTGCCATTGTCAAGAATGCCGTGCTTCTGCATGGCGGAACCATATCGGTCGAAAACGGCAAAGAGGGTGGGCTGCTGTTTCTGATTTCTTTTCCGCTTTCACAATAGTTTAGCATTTATGAAACAAATATGAAATAATTCCATTTTAATTTTGCACCACAATAATATAAAAATATATGGAAATACTGTTTCTTTGCATAGTTATTTTTCTATTTCTGCTGGCTGTATTCGACTTGTCGGTAGGAGTAAGCAACGATGCCGTGAATTTTCTGAACTCGGCTCTTGGCTCGAAGGCCGCGTCATTCAAGCGGGTGCTTATAATAGCGTCGATAGGCGTGTTTATAGGCGCAGCCATGAGCAATGGCATGATGGATATCGCTCGGCACGGAATCTTCCGTCCCGAGCACTTCTCGTTCTATGACCTGATCTGTATATTCATGGCGGTAATGGTCACGGATATCATTCTGCTCGACATCTTCAACTCACTCGGAATGCCGACTTCCACCACGGTCTCAATGGTGTTTGAACTGCTTGGGGCCACGTTCGTAGTAGCCTTAATCAAGATGGCCGGCGGAATAGATCTCGGACTGAACGATTTGCTCAATACAGAGAAAGCTCTTTCGGTGATTCTCGGCATATTCCTGTCGGTGGCAATAGCGTTCTTTTTCGGGACAGTCGTGCAGTTCTTGTCAAGGATGATTTTTTCATTCAATTACAAAAGCAAGCTTAAATGGAAAATCGGAATCTTCGGCGGCATCTGTGCAACGGCCATTGTGTATTTTCTTTTGATAAAGGGAGCCAAGGACATGACTTTCATGACTCCTGAAGTAAAAGCGTGGATTAAAAACAATACGGCGCTTATAATACTCGGCTGTCTGGTATTCTTCACAGTGCTTATGCAGCTGCTTCATATCTGCAAGGTCAATGTGCTGAAGGTGATTGTGCTGATGGGAACATTCTCGCTTGCCATGGCTTTTGCCGGAAACGACCTTGTGAACTTTATCGGTGTGCCGCTGAGCGGCCTGGCTTCCTATCAGGACTATCTTTCCAACGGAAACGGCGATGCACATGGATTCTTGATGGGGTCGCTGAACGGACCGGCAAATACACCGGTGTATTTTCTGATAGGAGCCGGTGTGATTATGGTGGTGGCTCTTGCGACATCAAAGAAGGCGCGCAATGTCACCAAAACTGAGATTGGCCTCGGAAGCCAGCAGGTAGGAGACGAAATGTTCGGTTCATCGCGGATAGCCCGCAGGCTGGTACGATGGACTCTGTCGATTATCGCCTGGGTGCGCAGTGTGACTCCTCCGCGCGTGCGCAAATGGATTAACCGGCGCTTCAATGCCGATGAGACTGTCATGGATCAGGGCGCGGCTTTCGACCTTATCCGAGGCTCTGTGAATCTGGTGCTTGCCGGAGCGCTTATCGCTCTGGGCACATCATTGAAGCTGCCTCTTTCCACTACGTTTGTAACCTTTATGGTAGCCATGGGCACATCTCTGGCCGACCGTGCATGGGGCAGGGAGAGCGCGGTGTTCCGCATCACAGGAGTAATATCTGTAATAGGCGGATGGTTTCTTACCGCCGGAGTCGCGTTCATAGGCGCCGGACTGATTGTTGCCGCGATGCACTACGGCGGCAGCTGGGTGATGATTCTGCTTGCGCTGGTGACAATATTACTGATAGTCCGCAGCAACCGCCGTTTTGGCAAAAAAGGCGAGGAAGAAAATGGTGATGCACTTTTCCAGTCGATTATCACTACAGAGGACAGCAGCCGCGTATGGCCGATGCTGCTGTTGTACATAACCGAGCAGCAACAGAAATTCATGACCTATGCCGGCGAACGCTACAGCGATGTGACGGCTGCGTTCATCAAGGATAATGCCGGTCTGCTGGCCAAGACGGAGTCAAGTCTTACCAAGCAGAAAAACATACTCAAGAACGCCAGAAGAAAAGAGACCCTATGCCTACACAAGCTCAGTCGCGAAATGGCTATGGAAAAGAGTCCGTGGTTCTATCTCAGCAACAACTGCTGCATGGGTATTCTCTATAATCTGAGGCGTATCAACGAGGTATGCAAGGAACATGTCGAGAACAACTTTCTGCCTCTGCCACCGGTCTACGCTTCGGAATATGAGGAAGTGCGCACAAGGGTGCGGACACTGTTCAACGACACCCTTGAACTGATGCAGACCGGCGATGTGGAGACTATAAAAGTGCTGCGACGTCACTGCGACGAGATAAAGGATTCGATTTCCGACACATATCATCGTGTCCATGACCATCTCAGAGACGGCGAGGCGTCTTCGGTGGCTGTACTGTATGTGTATGTGAACATGCTGCAGGAAACCCAGGAAATGGTTTCGTCTATACGCAAGTATCTGCGTGCATTTGCAAAACTGCGAAATCCCGAATTCAGTTCCAGAACACAACGGAATGTGGTCTGACAGTCAAGCAAAAAGGAGAGGCACCGGTGCCTCTCCTTTTTGCTTGACTGCTGTCGGTATGTATGTCAGAATGTCTTTGTGGCATCGACCTTGATTATGCAAGACTCGGTGCCGACCTGAAGGCGGAATTCTCCACGCTCCACTACCCAGTCGCCATCCTGATTGACGAACGCCAGGTCGCGGACAGGCAGCTGGAATTCCACTGAGATTTCTTCTCCGGGTTTAAGCTCATGTTTGCTGAAAGCCCGCAGTCTGCGGACGTCAGGCGATACGGTGGCTACAAGGTCGCTGGTATACAGCAGGACACTTTCCTTGCCGCTGCGCTGTCCGCTGTTTCGCAGTCTTACAGACAGCTTAATGGTGTCGTCCGGGCTGTATGTGTCGCGGTCGGTGTGCAGTCCGGAGTAGTCGAAGGTGGTATAGCTCAGACCGTAGCCGAATGGCCATTGCACCTCTACTG
>CAMWUD010000221.1 GCA_947177365.1 uncultured Porphyromonadaceae bacterium
CAAAGGCCCAAGGCCACCGCCATAATAACCAGCCTGGGGCGGTATATTGACCGCTGCATACTTGATCTCAACGACTGATACACCCATGATTAGTCAAACTCAAGATAACGTAAACGACCGTAGCGACGAACTTTTCAGAGTTACGATACATATAGCTGATACTGAGCCTGTACAGTTCGAAATAGAACGCTCGGAGGAGCGACTATACCGTGAGGCTGAATATCATGTGAACCAACTGTGGAAAAAATGGTCGAAATCCGACCCGAAACGTTCCACCGCCGACATCCTTGCCCGTGTGGCTCTGGCTTTTGCCGAACTGTATTACCGGAAAAAAAGTCAGTTCGAAGAACAGCACAGGATGATTGACGATTTTGAGCGAGAACTCGACAGGCTTCTGGACTCTCACGACGACTGAGAGTATAGCCTGACGCAGCCGAATATCCACCGCACTTGCACCGAAATCCCTACCCGGGTTCCGGAGCAAGTGTTTTTTTTATTTATCGAACTCAACATTAATAACTTAATATCCATATCATAAAAATTCATCCATACATATCATGAGCCCTGTAACTACTATAATACTGGTACTCGCGGCCGCAGCAATCGGTGCTGCCGTCGCAGTGATAGCACAGCGCAACATGGCCCGCAGCAAAGCCAAACTCATAATCAGCGAGGCCGAGACACAGGCGGAAGACATAAAACGCAAAAAACAGCTCGAAGGCAAGGAAGAAGCTCTGAAAATCACCGCTGAAGCTGAAAAACAGGCCAACCAGCGCATGTCCAGAATCCAGTCAGGCGAAAACAAAATCAAACAGCGCGAACTGCAGCTCAACCAGCAGCAAAGCGAGAACCAGCGCGCGCGCAACGAACTTGACTCCATACGCCAGCAGCTCGACAACCGCGCGGCCGCACTCGAAAACAGCAAAGCCGAAGTCGACCGCCTGCACCGTCAGGCTCAGGAGCAGCTCGAACACATCTCCGGACTTTCTTCGGAAGACGCCAAGGAAAAGCTCATCGAATCGCTCAAAGACGAAGCCAAGACCGCTGCCGCATCATATATTAACGACATAATGGCCGATGCGAAAATGACAGCCAACAAAGAAGCCAAACGCATTGTAGTGCAGTCGATTCAGCGAGTGGCAACCGAAACCGCCATTGAAAACTCAGTGACAGTATTCCACATCGACAGCGATGAAATCAAAGGACGCATCATCGGACGCGAAGGCCGCAACATCCGCGCCCTCGAAGCAGCCACCGGCATCGAAATCATAGTCGATGACACCCCCGAAGCCATAGTGCTCTCCGGCTTCGACCCCGTACGCCGCGAAATAGCACGTCTGGCCCTGCACCAGCTCGTAGCCGACGGCCGCATACATCCTGCACGCATCGAGGAAGTCGTAGCCAAAGTCCGCCGTCAGATTGAAGAGGAAATAATCGAGACCGGCAAACGCACTTGTATCGACCTCGGCATCCATGGCCTGCATCCCGACCTCATCCGCATGGTCGGCAAGATGAAATACCGCTCCAGCTACGGCCAGAACCTGCTTCAACACTCACGCGAGACCGCAAATCTCTGCGCCATCATGGCCTCGGAACTCGGACTCAACCCCTCGAAAGCCCGCCGCGCAGGTCTGCTGCACGACATAGGCAAAGTGCCTGACGAAGAACCCGAACTGCCCCACGCTCTCCTTGGCATGAAACTCGCCGAGAAATACAAGGAAAAAGCCGAAATCTGCAACGCCATCGGCGCACACCACGACGAAATCGAACAGACCTCGCTTCTGGCGCCCATCGTCCAGGTATGCGACGCCATCTCCGGCGCACGTCCCGGCGCACGTCGAGAGATAGTCGAGGCATACATAAAGCGACTCAACGACCTTGAACAGCTCGCCCTGTCTTATCCCGGCGTAACCAAAACCTATGCCATACAGGCCGGACGCGAACTACGCGTAATCGTAGGTGCCGAAAAAATCGACGACAACGAAACCGAAAAACTCTCCGCCGAAATAGCAAAACGCATTCAGGACGAAATGACCTATCCCGGTCAGGTGAAAATAACCGTCATTCGCGAGACCCGCGCGGTGAGCTTCGCTAAATAATCCGCATCTATGGCCGATTCAGAAAAAGAAACAGAACTGTCAGCCAACGGATGCGGAAGCTGCGGAGGCAACAGCGCCTGCAAGGACGGCGCTTGCTGCCGACGCAGAAACGAGCCTCGCGGCAAACTCCACTGCACGAACTGGCTGGCCGACATACCCGGCGGTTGCGCCGACAGCGAATTTATTGAAGTACAGTTCAAGAACACCCGCAAGGGATACTATAAGAATCCGACACACCTGGAACTCGAAATAGGCGACATGGTCGTAGTCGACGCCCAGCCCGGCCAGGATGTCGGCATGGTGAGCCTTACCGGCGTGCTCGTCGAACTGCGCATGCGCAAACTGAGCCAGAAGGCTCTGTCCGACATCAAGCGCGTGTTCCGGAAAGCCCGTCCGGCCGACCTCGAGAAGTTCGAGGAAGCCAAAGCCCGCGAACACGAGACCATGATAAAGGCACGCCGCATAGCCGAGGATCTCAAACTCAACATGAAAATCGGAGATGTCGAGTTTCAGGGCGACGGCGCGAAGGCAATCTTCTATTACATTGCCGACGAACGCGTTGACTTCCGCCAGTTGATCAAGGTTCTCGCCGAAACTTTCCGCGTGCGCATCGAAATGAAACAAATCGGCGCCCGTCAGGAGGCCGGACGTATCGGCGGCATTGGTCCGTGCGGACGTCCGCTCTGCTGTGCCAGCTGGATGTCGAACTTCGTGTCTGTGGCCACAAGCGCCGCACGCTATCAGGATCTGTCGCTGAACCCGCAGAAACTCGCCGGACAGTGCGCCAAGCTCAAATGCTGTCTCAATTTCGAGGTGGACACCTACGTAGAAAGTGTGAAGCGTCTACCGGCCAAGGACATACGCCTTGAGACCGCCGACGCCACATACTTCCATTTCAAGACCGACATATTCAAGCGCGAGATTACATACAGCACCGACAAACAGATGGCGGTGAATCTCGTGACCATAGATGCGGACAGAGCTTTTGAGGTCATTGCCTTGAACAAAGCCGGTGAAAAGCCGTTGAGCCTGCAGCGCGACAGCGACAAAAAGCCAAAAGAGAAAGCCGCCTTCGGCGATATTCTCGGCGATGACGACCTTACACGCTTCGACAAAAAGAAGCGGAAAAAGAAGATGTGATTCACGAAATAGGTCATATGGTAGAGAA
>CAMWUD010000222.1 GCA_947177365.1 uncultured Porphyromonadaceae bacterium
CCGCTTACCGGCGAGGCTCCTCGCATTGATGCGAGAATCGCCAGGATGCCTGTGCCTGTGCCCATGTCAATGAGGCTTTTGCCCTTCAGATCCATTGACAGTAGACGGGTGAGAATCAGTGTGGTTGTGGCGTGATGACCGGTGCCGAAAGCCATTTTGGGGTCAATCACAATGTCGTATTCTGCCTCGGGAATATCGGTGTGGAACGAACTGTGTACCACGCACCGCCCGGCAATGACGATAGGCTTGAAATAGTTGCGTTCCCATTCCCGGTTCCAGTCGCGCCCTTCCACTAATTTATGGCTGACGGACTCGGCGGGGCCGAAGGGAAAATCCTCGAGAACACGTCCGACGGCTTCTTCGGAGAAGTCTGCGGCAGGTATATAAGCTGTAAGACCGGCATCGTCGGGTACAAAACTTTCATATCCCTCGTCGGCAAGCAGGCCGGCCAGATAGTCAGTCGCATCTTCCGATGCGTTGTGTATGTCAATTCGGAGTTCGTAATAATCGTTCATAGTGGCAATAATTTGCTACAAAATTAACGAAAAAAAACGAAACATCCGCAGCTATTTGGAAAAAAGCGGTTTGATACGGCGATACAGACGTATGGCAAGCACACCGTAGTCGACAAAGCTGAGCGCTGTAAACAAGGTGCGGGCGTTGCGCATCGACAGAATCGGGTTTTCTTTCTTCACCGTTCTGGCGGTTTCGGTCAGACGAGTCTTCTGAGCCTCGATTCTTGCACTTGTAAGAATGCGACGGCATGTCAGCTGGTCGAAATCATAGCCCTTCCAGCTGTTTGTTTTGTCGTTCTTGCTCATGATTCAGGCTTGGGGGCTAACAGCCGTGTTATATAGCGGCAGATGGGGTTAAGAATGAGTTGACGTTTGAAAATGACAATCACCAGCACCAGTACAATATAGAATGCAGCCACCCAGAGGTATGCCAGATGTTCGGATATGGTGGTGGCAAGCAGATGGCCGATGCCTATGCTGATGAAGAACATGGCTATGGAGCCGAATATCAGCAGCAGGGCGCCATACACTATGGTGGTGCCGAGGAGTGTAAGCTTTTCGGCGGTCGTGAGTCTGGCGCTTTCTATGTGCAGCATGGCGAATCTGCGCAGAGTGGCGTAGATGCTTTTTAATGATTCATTCGTCGGTCGAGTGCTCATGATAAGATAGTGTGATGAATAATCCGGGTCACGGGGCTTGCCGCGCGGGCAGGCGTACGTGACCCGGATAGAGTGGATTATTTCTTGTCTTCCTCGATTTCGGTGGCAATCATGTCTACCAGCTCATCGAGTTGGGTAGAAGGCAGAATGCCTTTCTTGCGAAGAAGAGTCTTTATTCTGAAGCGGAGGTCTTCGCCGCTTTCGGGGGTGAGCAGAGCCGCTATTGCCGCTCCTGCAAGTGCTCCTCCGAGAAATGTCAGCAGGCCTTTCATTTTACTGCGTCCTTGATGTCGGCCTCGAGCTGGGCGGCCAGTTGATCGACTTTACTCTTCTTTAGACGGGGGCAGCGTTCCTTGATGAAATCTGCGATGTCTTCGCGGGTTTTGTCGCCGGACTGAGGTGCGAGAAGAAGGGCGGCGGCTGCGCCTACGAGTGCGCCGCCAAGGGCTGCTACAACTAAATTCAGGGTTTTCATACTGTGTCTGTATTTTATTGGTTAGTGATGTTTTTGCTTTCGCTGTTGATTTTATAACACAGTAGTAGCTGAATTGTTCAGAGGGCGATATGTTCAGTCGTTGAGCGGCACTGCATAGTAGGCTTGCTGGCCGTCGGGATAGACTCCGGATATGAACATTACCTTGTCGCGCGAGTCGCTCTGGCGTATGGCCTTGTAGAGTTTGTTGACGCTTTCAGCCGAGTCGATGCGCTGGCCGTTTATCATCAGTATGACAAAGTTCTTTTTCATGCCTGCTTCGGCGAAGCGGCCGTCGGCTGATACCGATTTCACGCTTACGCCATGGCTCAGTCCGAGGCTTTTCAGCAGGGCTTCGTCGGCATCGGCCATTTCGGCTCCAAGCGATTCGGGTGTGTCGGGGCGGGTGATGGCGGTGCTGCCCTGGTTGTTGCGCAGTGTGACGTTGGCGGGCTGGCGTCTGCCGTCGCGGCTATAGGTGATTGTGACTTGCTGGCCGGGGCTGAAGTTGGTGATGGCTTCCTGCAGCTGGGCGGTCGAAAGGGTGGGGTATCGGTCGATGGCTATGATGATGTCGCCTGACTTGAGTCCGGCTTCGGTGGCAGCCGACCGTTCCTGTACGCTCTCTACATATATGCCCGAATTGACGCCCTTGATGTCCTTTTCCTTGACAAGTTCGGGTGTTAGTTCCATGAACAGCACGCCGAGATATGCGCGTTGTACCGTGCCGAAATCTTTCAGGTCGCTCACTACCTTTTTGACGATGGATGTGGGTATGGCAAACGAGCATCCGGCGTAGTTGCCGGTGGAGGAGTAGATGGCGGCATTGATTCCGACGAGTTCGCCTTTGAGATTGACGAGCGCGCCGCCGGAGTTGCCCGAATTGACTGCGGCATCGGTCTGTATGTAGGACTCAATGCCCCGGGCACCCTGTCCGAACTGCGACGATATGTTGCGGGCTTTCGCGCTGACGATACCTGCCGTGACGGTGCTGGTGAAGCCGAACGGATTGCCTACAGCGAGCACCCATTCGCCTACAAGCAGATTTTCCGAGTCGCCGAAGGGTATGACGTGCAGGTCGGAAGGCGCGTCGATTTTGATCAGTGCGAGGTCGGTGACTTCATCGGCGCCGATGACTTCGGCTGTGAAGTTGCGGTTGTCGTTGAGTGTCACTTCGAGTCGCTCGGCATTTGCTATCACGTGGTTGTTGGTCACGATATAGCCGTCGGCGCTGATTATCACTCCCGAGCCGAGTCCGGTCTGGCGTTGCTGTGCTTTGGGCTGTTCCTGTTGCCTTGGCTGACGCTGTGGGGAGCCGAAGAAGAATTCAAAGAAGGGGTCGTCGGCAAACGGGTCGTATGAGCGGTTGCCGTAGCTCTGACGCGGAGTGGCGAAACTTTTTACGCTTACCACGCCGTTGACTGTCTCGGCGGCTGTGTTGGTGAAGTCATCCTGATATATGACCCGTCCGCCCTGATGAGTGGCGGTAGTGTTCTCCTGGGCCGTCATGGCGGCTGCCGACAGGAGCATGGCTGAGGAAATGATTGCAGAGAGAAGTTTCATAGAATACAAAGATTAGATGAATTT
>CAMWUD010000223.1 GCA_947177365.1 uncultured Porphyromonadaceae bacterium
TTAAAACCGACGGCCTCGACGTGAAGCCCATAGCGGCGACTCTCGACAACACACCGATAATAAGGCACCCGCAGATGAAATTCTGGAACTGGCTGGCCGATTACTATCTGTGTTCGGTGGGCGAAGTCTTCAATGCCGCCCTGCCTTCGGGACTGAAAATCGAAAGTGAGACAATCGTAGAGCTTGCTGCCGAAGAACTTGACTCCGATACAGTAAACAATCTTGACGATGATGATATACGTCTGCTGGAAGTCATCCGCGACCGTGGCAGCGCCACATCGCACGAGCTTGCAAAACTCTGTCAGCGCGATGATGTCGAGAAAGCTGTAAGCAGGCTCGTAGCACTCGATCTGGTAAAAGTAAGCGAGCGAGCCATAGAACGCATCGGTCAGCGGAAAATCTCTTATGTACGTCCGCTGTTCGATATTTCCGACAAAGAGGCCGTACAGTCTGCTTTTGCAGCTGCCGGAAGAAGCGAACGACAGCAGACAATGCTGCTGACACTAATGGCCATATGGCGCGAGTCTGTGGCCAAAGAAGCACCCGTAGCACCCGTTGAAGATGCCGTAAGGCGTTCGACCCTTACACGCACATACATCAAGGCATTGGCCGACAAAGGAATTGTAGCGATTGAACAGCGCTCGGTATCACGCTATGACTTTTCAGGGAAAGCCGAACATACATTGCCGACATTGTCAAAGGCACAGCAGACAGCCCTTGACGAGATCCACAACAGTTTCGCAGACCACGCCATAACACTGCTCCATGGAGTCACCTCATGCGGCAAGACAGAGATATACATCCATCTGATAGACCGCGTGCTCCGCGACGGCAACCAGGCACTGCTCCTTGTCCCCGAAATTGCACTAACGACCCAGCTCACATCCAGACTGCAGAAAGTATTCGGCGACAGAGTGATAATCTATCATTCCAAGTTCTCGGACGCACAGCGCAAAGACATCTGGCTGTCGTTGCTCCGCAGCAACCAGCCCTGCGTCATTGTCGGTGCACGTTCCTCTGTATTTCTGCCATTCGCCCGCCTCGGGCTGGTAATTGTCGACGAGGAACATGAGAGCAGCTACAAACAGTCCGACCCGGCGCCACGATACAACGGACGCGATGCTGCCATCGTACTCGCCGGCATGCATGGCGCCAAGACCCTTCTTGGCAGCGCCACTCCATCGGTGGAGACATATTACAAGGCCGTCACAGGCAAATTCGGCCTCGTATCACTGACCGAACGTTACGGAGGCGGACAGTTGCCTCCGATCGAAATCATCGACCTCAACAAGGAATACGGACGGGGGGCGACAACCGGTACATTTGCCGACCATACCGTAGTGGAGGCACGCAAAGTGCTCAATGCCGGACATCAGGTGATATTCTTTCACAACCGCCGGGGCTACTCACCTATGGCACGATGCAGATTGTGCGCGTTCATACCGCGCTGCGACCACTGCGACGTGTCGCTCACATACCACCGTTCGCCCGAGCAGCTCGTCTGTCATTACTGCGGAGCCGTTTATCCGATGCCTTCAGTCTGTCCGTCGTGTCATGAGCCGGCGATAGGAGTAATCGGCTACGGAACCGAACGCCTTGAGGACAATATCTCCCGCTATTTTCCCGGTCACAGTAATTTGCGCCTGGACCTTGACACCACGCGTAACAAAAACGGATATCAACAGATAATCGACAGCTTCTCCGCACGCAAAGCCGACATACTTGTCGGAACACAGATGGTGACCAAAGGCCTTGACTTCGGCGGGGTGGCCATGGTGGTAGTGGTCAACGCCGATGCACTCATACACTATCCTGAATTCCGCGCGGCCGAAAGAGCGTTCAACATGATGGAACAGGTATCCGGACGCGCCGGACGCCGAAGCGATGTACCAGGAAAGGTCATTATCCAGACACGCGAACCCGAACACCCTGTCATCGGGCATGTGGTGAACCACGACTACACCGGATTTTACGCACACGAAATCGAGGAGCGGAAAGCATTTCTCTATCCGCCGTTCGTAAGGATTGTAAACATATATCTGAAGCACCGCGATGCCGCGACGGTAGAGCGGCATGCGCGGAAATATGCCGACAGTCTCCGCAGAATGTTCGGCAACCGCGTCAACGGGCCGATGGAGCCGAAAGTATCGCGGGTAAAATCGCTTTACATACGCCGCATAATGCTGAAAATCGAGTCGGACGCATCAATGAGCCGTGTACGGCAGATTCTAAGGCAACTTTATATCGATATCCGCAAAGACGACATCTGCAAGCAACTCACATTGTATTACGACGTAGACCCCTGACGTTTATCAAAAAAACGATTAAAAATTAGGCAGTTAAAATTATTATGGTTAATTTTGCAAAAATCATCACAATAACAACAATCTGCTATGAACGCACTTAGATATGCAATTAGAATCCGGAGGTTTATATTGAGCATAACACACAGTTAATAAGCGCATTAAGTAGACTGTTGTCGATTTGTTATTGTTGTTGTGTACAGTATACTTGACTGTTTTGGGGTCTGTTTTTGGGGGATATTTGCGGTGTTTTGACTGCCTTTGCGGCCAAATGTTTCACCAATGTTTCACCTATATGTCATGATTGGCGTTTCTATTTTTGACTATTGTTTGTTTCATCCCCTAAACCCTTTTTTATGTTCAGTCATAAGTTTATCATTAGACCCGATAAAAAGAATGCGCTGATGCTGCGCATCGTCAACAACCGCAAAAAGGCGGAGATTGCATGCGGTTTCCATCTGGAAGCTGCTGATCTCGATGACGCTTTGTCTCCTTCCCCATCGCGTAAGAATGTCCGGATGGCCGCTCTGCTGGCTATGTGGCAAGGGAAAATCGCAAGCCTGAAGCTGGAACTCGCAGTCGAGGGTCTGACGGCCATGGATGTCAAGGAACTGAAGGCCCGTCTGCTACTGCTGCTGTTCGGCAAGGAACAGAAAGCGGAAGGCGGTGAGAGTCAGGGCGAGTTCGTGAGGTGGTACCGGAAATTCGCCGATACTCATTCGCCGGAGACAAATACCCGGACTTGCTATTATCATACGCTGTCGCGTCTGCGGGCGTTCTGTCCGGAACTGGAGTTTCTGCCGTTCTCGGCGATAACAGTGGGATGGCTGGAGGATTTCGACCGCTTTCTGGCAAAGACGTGCAAGCTAAATTCAAGGAACCACCATATGCGTAATATCCGTGCGGTGTTCAAGTA
>CAMWUD010000224.1 GCA_947177365.1 uncultured Porphyromonadaceae bacterium
GGCATCGTATGGGCGCGTGCCGCTTGGGCCGGCTGTCAGCGTTATCCTCTCCATTGGGGCGGTGACTCATGCAGTTCGTGGGACGGTCTGGCCGGATCACTCAAGGGTGGCCTTCATTTCGGCTTGTCGGGATTCGCTTTCTGGAGTCATGACGTGCCGGGCTTCCACACTCTGCCAAACTTCATGAACTCTGTTGTTGACGATGATGTCTATGTCCGCTGGACGCAGTTCGGAGTATTCTCGTCGCATATCCGCTATCACGGCACAAGCAAGCGTGAACCTTGGCATTATCCCGCGATTGCTCCGATTGTGAAAAAATGGTGGAAACTGCGCTACGGTCTGATTCCATACATCTATGCCGAAAGCGAGCGTGCGACCGTGAGCGGTTCGACTCTTGTGCAGGCGCTGATATTCCATCATCCCGATGACCGTACATGCCGTCACATCGACGATGAATATTATTTCGGTGACAGTTTCCTCGTCGCTCCCGTCATGAATTCAGAAAACCGTCGCGACATATATCTCCCCGAAGGTAAATGGGTGAATTTCTTTACAGGCGAAGTGGCCGAGGGAGGCCGCTGGCTGAAAGATGTTGAAGTTCCTCTCGACGAGATGCCTGTCTATGTGAAATATGGCAGCGACATACCGTTCTATCCCGAAGCTGTCGACTGCACCGACCAGATGGACATGACCAAGACTGTCAGCCTCCATGTCGACGATGAATTCAAGGGTATATGGAACGAGAAACTGTTTAACGAATAAATTCCGCAGAAATGAATACTTGGAAAGAGAATCTTGAGGAAACCAAGCAACACTATATAGACTGGTGGAATCACAAAGGGATTGTGCTCAACATGTGGGAGCATTTTCAGGAAGGGGTCAAGCCTCACGCCGATATTCCCGCACCGGCTGCACCGGCCGATCTCAATCAGAAATGGTTTGACCCAAAGTGGCGCGCCGAATATCTCGACTGGTATGTGGCACACAGTTCGCTGAAAGCCGATATGCTCCCGGTAGCCAACACCCAGCTTGGCCCGGGTTCGCTTGCCGCGATACTCGGCGGTGTGTTCGAGGGCGGTCCTGATACAATCTGGATTCACCCCGACCCAGACTATACGGACGATATAAAGTTTGACGAGAACCATCCAAACTGGATTCTTCACAAAGAGCTCCTCAAGGCATGCAAGGCCAAGGCTCAGGGACATTACTATGTCGGTATGCCTGACCTCATGGAAGGTCTTGATGTGCTTGCGGCCATCAAGGGTACTGACAAGGTGCTTCTCGACACCGTGATGCAGCCCGAAGTGCTCGAACGCCAGATGCAGCAGATCAACGACATATATTTCCGTGTCTATGACGAGCTTTACGACATAATACGCGAAGGCGACGAAATGGCATTCTGCTACTTCTCGTCGTGGGCCCCCGGCCGCATGTCGAAACTCCAGAGCGATATCTCGACTATGATAAGCGTAGAGGACTATCGCCGTTTCGTGCAGCCGTTCATCCGTGAGCAGTGCCGTAAGATTGACTATACGCTCTATCACCTCGACGGTGTAGGTGCGCTCCACCATCTGCCGGCGCTCCTTGAAGTCGAGGAACTCAACGCCATCCAGTGGACTCCCGGTGTCGGCGAACCTCAGGGCGGATCACCGAAGTGGTATGACCTTTACCGCCGTATCCTTGACGGAGGTAAGAGCATCATGGCCTGCTGGGTGACTCTTGATGAACTTAAGCCTCTCCTTGACAATATCGGCGGCAACGGCGTGCATCTCGAAATGGATTTCCATAATGAGGCCGAAGTCGAGCAGGCGATGAAGATTGTTGAGGAATACCGTTACCGTCCGGCTGCCCGGCGCGAAGATTCTGATGTGATGAAACTGACATCTGATAATCAGGATGTGTTTGATGCCGATGCGGAGGTCGAGCGCATAATTGATAAAGTTGAAAGCGAGGCTGCCGGTGCGGACGCTCCTTCTGCCCTTTCAATCGATCAGGAATCTCCGCTGCTCAAGGCTATGGAGAGACGTGTGCTCGTGCTTGACGGTGCAATGGGGACTATGATACAGTCCTGCGGACTTACAGAGAATGATTTCAGAGGTGAGAGATTCGGCAGTCATGAATGTGCGTTGCGAGGCAACAACGATCTGCTGTCGATAACACGGCCTGACATCATCCGTGATATTCACCGCAAGTATCTTGAAGCCGGCGCGGATATAATCAGCACCGATACTTTCAACGCACAGCGTATTTCAATGGCCGATTTCAGGCTCGATGGAATATGCCGTGAAATAAATCTCGCGGCCGCCGGTCTCGCTCGTGAGCTGGCCGATGAATACACGCGCAAGACTCCGTGGAAGCCTCGTTTCGTTGCCGGTTCAATCGGCCCGACAAGCAAGACATGTTCGCTCAATACGGAAAGTGTGCAGCCCGGATGGGCCACTTTCAGCTACGACATTCTTCTTGAAGCATACGAGGAACAAGCTTCGGCACTGATTGAAGGAGGCGTTGACATTCTTCTCATAGAGACGATTTTTGATGTCAAGAATGCCGATGCGGCCATAAAGGCAGCAGTCAAAGCCATGCGCAAGGCCGGAAAGACACTGCCGCTGATGCTGAGTTTCACTGTCAAGACTCCCGACGGATACAATATGCTTGGCCAGTCAATCAGCGAATTCATAGCCGGGCTTAAAGATGTTCCCGTCCTTTCGGTCGGCTTGAACTGTGTGAGAGACATCCGTGAGATGATTCCGTTGCTTGTACGTCTCGGCAGTGAATGCGACTACAGGATAAGCGCATATCCTAATGCCGGTCTGCCTGATGACAACGGCAACTATGGATTGTCGCCCGAAATGCTTCAGGCAGCCATGTGGCCGTTGCTCGACGGACATGTGGTCAACGTGATAGGCGGCTGCTGCGGAACGACCGACAAGCATATTGCCGCTCTCGCACGCATCACAGAGCCGGTCAAGGGGCTGTGGCTTTCGCCTCACTGCCCGGGACTGAAATCGGATGTGGCAGAAATCAAATCTGACGAAAAGCCACGTTACCGTGAGCCTGTGATTGCCCACGGTGTGAACTGTGACTGCTGCCCTCCGGCCAATGTGAATCCTGAGTCTGTGGCAGTCAACGACGACGCTGTGTTTGAGGCAATCCTCGCCGGCAAGGCCGACGACGCTGCCGCTGCAACCAAGGTCATGGTTGACAAA
>CAMWUD010000225.1 GCA_947177365.1 uncultured Porphyromonadaceae bacterium
ATCACTCAAAGACTGACCGCCCTGGCGTTAACATTTATTGTCGAACCGGCTCTAAGTTGATGCGTATATTTACCGGAGGGCTGATGCTCGTCCTTGCAGGCTGTATGGCTGAGCCGGGAGGTTCGGTGATAAAGCCCGGCGATGCATTGCCCTCCTTTATTGTGACCCTTTCCGACGGCACGGAGCTCAACTCGGCCACTGTGGCCGGCGAGGGTGGTGTGATATGCTTCTTCAACACAGCCTGCGGCGACTGCCGCCTGCACCTGCCTCGGCTGCAGGCACGGTACGAAAGCGGCGAGCGCATATGGTGCATATCGCGCGAGGAAGACGCCGGCAGTGTGGACGCTTACTGGCAGGCAAACGGCCTTACAATGCCGTGGTCGGCGCAGGAGGGCAGGGAGGTCTACAGCCTTTTCGCCCATAGCGGCATTCCCCGCCAGTACACTGTGGCGCCAGGAGGCACAGTCACGGCTGTGGACTGAGCATGCAATAAAACGGGACTTCCGGCGTTAGTAAATAGAAATGAAGACCCGTAACCCAATCATAATCGCAATGTTGATAGTGGTGGCCGCCCTGGCTTCCACCGCATCGGCCCGCGACCTCAACGACAAGCTTCTCAACCGCCCCTATGCCGACCTGCGCAAATGGCATCTCGGCTTCTCCATAGGCGCCTATACCGGGGGGCTCAGCATGACCCACAACGGTTTCATTACCGATGACGGCGCCCAGTGGCGCGTGGAGCAGCCCGACTATCAGCCCGGATTCTGCGTCAACGGTCTTGTGGACCTGCGCCTGAACAACTACTTCAGTCTCCGATTCTCTCCCGGCATGTACTTCGGCAGCTACGACCTGAGAATGGCCGACTTCAACGGCGACGCCACCGAGCGGCAGAACATCAAGACAGCCATGGTGGTGATGCCCTTCGACCTCAAATATGCCGCCATGCGCTACCGCAACGCCCGTCCGTATATCACCGGCGGAGTCATGCCGGCTTTCGATGTGAGCAAGCGCCGCAGCGACTTCC
This sequence comes from uncultured Porphyromonadaceae bacterium, assembly GCA_947177365.1. Taxonomy (GTDB): domain Bacteria; phylum Bacteroidota; class Bacteroidia; order Bacteroidales; family Muribaculaceae; genus CAG-873. The sequence goes on from CAMWUD010000225.1 coordinate 1,025, forward strand.
TGAAACTGAAAACCAGCGACGTCTACTTGTCGGTGGGCTTTGGCTGCGACTTCTACCTGCCTTATTTCAAGCTGATACCGGAAGTGAAATTCTGCTTCGGGCTGAGCGACCTGCTGGTGAAGGACCGTCCCGACCTGGCCGACAATCCCGCCGCTATGGTGTTCACACAGTCGCTTTCCAAAGTCAGTTCAAAAATGATAGTGCTCACATTCTATTTCGAATAAATGACCAGACAGATACAAATAGCCCTGCTGCTGTTGTCGGCCTTGTTGCTGTGTCCGGCGCTGAACGCGCAGACCGACCCGCAGCTGAGCCAGTACTACGAAGTGCCTTCGTTCTACAACCCCGCTGCCACAGGCCGGACCGACTATATCCGCATCCGCGGAGGCGCCCGCCTGCAGTGGCTCGGCATCGAACGCGCTCCCAAGACATTTGTGGCCGTGGCCGACATGCCCATGAAGCTGTTCGGCAAACGCATCGGCCTGGGTCTGAAGGTCGACCAGGAGACAGCCGGCCTGTATACCACTCTCGACATCGGCGCCCAGCTGGCATATAAGTTCAACAAACTCGGCGGCACCTGGACGGCCGGTATCCAGATCGGCTATCTCGACCAGGGTTTCAAAGGCTCGGAGGTGGACATCCCGGACGATGACGATTATCATGAAGGCAACGATGAAGCCCTGCCGCAGACCGACATACACGGCGGCGCGATGGATTTCAGCGCCGGCATATGGTACGACCACCGGCTGTTCTATGCCGGAGTGTCGTGCAGCCACCTGACAGCTCCCAAAGTGCGGCTCAAGGCCGACAGCGACAGCGGAGGCGACATCACCGAAGGCACCGAACGCTACTTTGAATTCGGCACCAGCCGCACCCTATATTTTATGGCCGGAGGCAATATTCCCATAAAAAACACGTTATTTGATATACTGCCGTCGGTGCTGGTAAAGAGTGATTTCACATTCACTACAGCCGAGATAAACGCACGTGTGCGATACAACCGCTTTCTCACATTCGGTGTGGGATACCGCTGGAAAGATGCGGTGACAGCCACCGTGGCTGCGGAATACAAAAACTTCTTCATAGGCTACAGCTACGACTATGCCACCACGGCGATAGCCAGAGCCTCGAGCGGAAGCCATGAACTCTTCGCCGGCTACAGCCTGAAGCTGAACCTCGGCGAGAAAAACAAAAACAAGCATAAGAGCATACGATACTTTTGATCCGATATAAGATGACCAACAGATTTAAGACATTCCGACTCCTGATGATAATTTGCCTGTGCGCGCTGGCACTTCACAGCTGCGCCACGGGCGGACGCAGTTCGGCCGGCGGCGAAGTGACCGGCGTGGGCGGCAGCTCATGGGCCGAGCCTACCCCCTACGGCATGGTGCTCGTAAACCGTGGCTCCATGGAAGTAGGTGTCCAGAAGGCCGACAGCGCCTGGAATCTCGCATCAAGCGCCCGAGGCATCACTGTCGACGGTTTCTGGATGGACGAGACTGAAGTGACCAACTCAAAATACAAACAGTTTGTATTCTGGGTGCGCGACTCCATTATCCGCGAGCGTCTGGCCGACCCCGCATATGGCGGCAACGAGGATTTCCGTATCGAGGAAGACCGCGACGGCAATCCCGTCACACCGCATCTCAACTGGAACAAGCCTATACCCTGGCGCAATCCCAACGAGGACGAGCAGCGTGCCATCGAGAGCGTATACCGCATCAACCCCATCACCGGTGTGAAAGAACTCGATGCCGACCAGCTCAACTACCGCTATGAGGTATACAACCAGACCGAGGCCGTAAAGCGCAAGAACCGTCTCAATCCACGCCGCCGCGAATACAACACCGACAAGCCGGCTCCAACCGACCTGCCGCTGATAAGCAAGGACACCGCCTATATCAATGACGAGGGCGAAATCATACGTGAGACCATATCGCGCCGTCTCACTGGCGACTACGATTTCCTGAACACATATATCGTGAATGTGTATCCCGACACCACCGCCTGGGTCAACGACTTCGAGAACGCCTACAACGAGCCCTATGTGCGGCTGTATTTCTCGCACGGAGGCTACAGCGAATACCCCGTGGTGGGTGTGAGCTGGGAGCAGGCCAACGCCTTTGCCAACTGGCGCACAGCCTTCCTGCGCCGGT
>CAMWUD010000226.1 GCA_947177365.1 uncultured Porphyromonadaceae bacterium
GTTGTAGTCCGGGGTGAATCTCAGGTCTGTGTCGCCGTGCATGCCGGCGTGGACATCGGATATGGCTCCGGATGCCATGGAACGCGAATTGACCCAGATTATATCTGCGTCCGGATGATGGATGAGGAGGCGAAGTAATTCGCCGGCTATAGGAGAGGAGCCTCCCATTATTCCGATTTTAATCATATATTACTGGTTGTCGTTGTAGGAGTGTTTGTGGCCTTTGGGTCTGACGTCCGGATTGCATTCATACTGTGTCCAGCTGCCGGAGGATTGCTGCGGTGGCGCCGGTATTGGCTTTTATATATCGGGCCGCTGCTTCTCCTGCAGCTGTCAGTGCGGCAGGGTCTGAGACGAATCTGTCGAGAATGGCGGCAAGTGTGTCGCGGTCGTGGTAACAGAATCCGCCACCGCATGACTGCAGGCCTGCGGCTTCGCGAAATTTGTGGTTGTTCGGGCCGAACAATACCGGGATGCCATATACTGCGGCCTCGTTGATGTTGTGGATGCCTGTGCCGAAGCCGCCGCCCACAAGCGCAGCCTGTCCATAACGGTATATGCTACCGAGAAGTCCGAAACAGTCAATGATAAGGTATCGGACGGTGCCAGCTTTTTCCGGATTTTGTCTCAGTTCGCTCAGTAGTATGGTGTTATCCGAGCAAAGCGCCCGGCGGAGTGCGTCGAGTCGGGCGTTGTCGAATTCGTGAGGAGCTATGATGGCTTTTACATCCGGGTGGCTATGAAGCCATGGAATGTAGTGTTGTTCATCGGCAGGCCATGAACTTCCGAAGACAATCGTGAATCGGGCTGCAGTGGTGAACGCCTCTATTTCCGGCAGCTGTCGGGCTTCGTTCCGGAGCTGTGCCACTCGGTCGAAGCGTGTGTCGCCGGCTACTGTGGTTTTCTCTCCGACCCCGATGTTGTCAAGAAGCTGTTTCGAATTATCGTCCTGCACGAATATATGGGTGAAGCAGTGAAGCACATTCCGCCAGAAAGCGCCCCATGGCCGGAAGAATCGTTGCTTAGGCCGGAAGATGGCCGATATTATATAGACGGGGATTTCCCTGCGGTTTAATTCATGCAGGTAATTCGCCCAGAATTCGTATTTTACAAATATCGCCTTGCGTGGAGCGGCGGCGTCAAGGAATGCTTTTACTCGACGCGGGGTGTCGAACGGCAGGTATACCACGGCATCGGCACCGGGCCAGTTGTGTCGGACGTTGTAGCCCGAAGGTGAGAAAAAGCTGAGCAGTACGGTCGTGGCCGGATGACCGGCCTTGATGGCTTCAATCAGCGGACGTGCCTGCTCGAACTCGCCGAGAGAGGCGGCGTGAAACCAGTAGTCGAATCCGCCGGGGGCTTTTTCGGCTCTGATTTTTCTGAGATTGCGGATGCAGTCCGCCTGACCGCGAAGCATCGCATCGGCTTTCGCCGAACGTACTGCGGCCAGGCGGACTGCTCCGGCATATGCGTGAATCGCTATATCATACAGCGGGCTGGACATTCTCGATTGCTCTGTTGATACGTGATATAGTTTCGTCAGGACCGAGAATTTCGGTGATGTCGAACATGTGCGGGCCGCGGCATGCACCGACCACTGCCAGACGGAAAGCGTTCATCACATTGCCCATATGATAACCGTTTTCTGTAATCCAGGCGAGAACCGGTGCTTCTGCGTCGGCGCTTTTCCAAGACTCCAATGACTGAAGCTGACCGATGAGTTCTTTCATGATGCGCGGAGTGTCCTCGCTCCAGCGTTTCTTCACGGCCTTCGGGTCGTATTCCTGCGGTGCCTCGAAAAAGAAACCGGCCTGGTCCCAAAGGTCTTCCACGAAGTTGATGCGGTCTTTCACAAGTCCGACGATACGGCTGAGCACATCGTCGCTGTACTTGCTGTCGTCTATGCCGTGGCGCTGCAGTACCGGGCGGAACAAGCTGGCCAGAGACTCGTCGGACATGGCCTGCAGGTATGTGTGGTTGAACCATTTGCCTTTCTCGAAAGCAAATCGGGCACCGGCCTTGGAGCAATGGTCGAGCGAGAACTTGGCTATCAGGGTGTCCATGTCCATGATTTCAGTGTCGTCGCCGGGATTCCATCCGAGGAGAGCAAGAAAGTTCACCACCGCTTCGGGCAGGTAGCCGCTTTCGCGGTATCCGGAGGAGATGTTGCCGGATGCAGGGTCGTTCCACAGCAGAGGGAACACGGGGAAGCCGAGGCGGTCGCCATCGCGTTTGGAGAGTTTGCCTTTGCCGTCGGGCTTGAGCAGGAGTGGAAGATGCACGAATTCAGGCATGGTGTCGGCCCAGCCGAAAGCCTCGTAGAGAAGCACGTGCAAGGGAGCCGACGGGAGCCATTCCTCGCCGCGTATCACGTGGGAGATATGCATCAGATGGTCGTCTACGATATTGGCCAGATGGTATGTGGGAAGATCATCGGCGCTTTTGTAGAGAACCTTGTCATCGAGAATGTCGCTCTTGATGACTACTTTTCCGCGTATGAGGTCGTTGACTTCCACATCGCGGCCGGGTTCAATCCGGAACCGCACTACATATTGCGCTCCCGAGTCGAGCAGGCGCTGCACTTCCTCCGCCGGCAAGGCGAGGGAGTTGCGCATTTCCATGCGGGTGGATGCATCGTACTGGAAGTTTGGCTTTTCGGCACGTACCTTGGCAAGTTCTTCAGGGGTGTCGAAAGCAAGGTATGCCTTGCCGGAGTCAAGGAGCATGCGGACGTGCTCGCGGTAGATGTCGCGACGCTCGCTCTGCTTGTACGGTCCGTAGGGGCCGCCTTCCCTTACGCCTTCGTCAATGCCTATGCCGAGCCATGAAAGAGCCTCGTTTATATAATCCTCGGCTCCCGGAACAAAACGCTGGGAGTCTGTGTCCTCGATGCGCAGAATCATTTTTCCGCCGTTTCTGCGGGCAAAAAGATAGTTGTATAAAGCGGTGCGGACTCCGCCTATATGCAATGGGCCGGTTGGCGACGGTGCGAAGCGCACGCGTACCTGACGGCCGGACTTATCCTGACTTGTCATATAATGTTATATATTTTGTTCTGACCGCAAAATTACTAAAAAAAGCTGAAATGTGAAAATGTATCTGACTGAATCCCTCCGGCTGAATGTATCTGTCTCCACGATAACGCATTGACTGGATTCTGATACAGCTGTAATTTT
>CAMWUD010000227.1 GCA_947177365.1 uncultured Porphyromonadaceae bacterium
GTGTGCTGTATCACGATGTCGAGAATCAGCTTCATGCCGCGTTTGTGAACTTCGTCGATGAGTTCCTGGAATGCCACGTCGGCATCGGCGGCGGTGGCGTTTTTGGCTACGTAGCGGTGGTCGACTTTCGAGAAGTCGAGTGCATGGTAGCCGTGATAGTCAAGGCCTGAGCCGTTTTCTACAACAGGGGTGATCCATACGGCGGTGAAACCGAGAGCTTTGATGTAGTCGAGCTTCTGTATGAGACCCTTGAAATCACCGCGCCACTCAGGGTCGTTGATGTTTTTCTCGCCGTCCCAGCAGTAGGTGTTGTTGTCCGGGTCACCGTCATAGAAACGGGTTGTCATGGCGAAGTAGATGGTTTCATCGCGGAAGTCGGTACGTTCGCCTACGAACGTATTTGCGTGCGCGGCTGTGGCGGAAGAAGCCAGAAGAGCCAGGCACAGCGACTTTGACAAAAAGTTCATGGTAATATTTGCACTAAGTAAGTATTGATATAAAGTGAGATAATTTCGGGCAAAGTTAGTGAAAAAACTTTTAAAAATCAAATTTTCGAGAAAAAATAAACAGCAGCAGGATGCCGAAGGCCGCCGCGAGGCTAATCCACATTCCGGCTATGAACCCGCGGGGAAAGTAAGTGGCCTCGATACGGTGCTCGCCCGGTGCGAGAACCAGCTCGGTCAATCCCATGGCATTGCGTTCGGCTTCGATGGTCTGGCCGTTGTCGCTAAGACTGAAAGCCGGGTCGTAGGGTACGACTACGAGATAACGCCGGGGGGTGTCGCTGCGGTTGGTCAGACTGATGGTATAGCCTTCCGAAGTACCGAGGAAACCGATGCTGTCGGGCCGGCTGTGCTGCTCTACGAACGCCAGTATGTTGGCAAACGGGTAAGGCCTGCCGTCGGTAAGGCTGTCGACGGTATGCTTGGTCAGCGGGCGGTCGAGCGGTCTTGCCATAGTCTCGCAGAAGAGGCGGCTATACACCGTTATGCTGTCTGACGTGGTGCGGAAAAATGTTTTTAATCCGGGGTCGTTGAGGTTCTGCAAGGGGAAGGTGGATGGATGTATCAGAGAGTGGAATGTTACGGCGGTCGGATGTCCGGTAAGCTGGGAATAATTTTCCAGATGCCCGGGATACATGGCGCGGCATACTACACTGTCGGGATTACCCTGCGGACTTTCGAGGGGCGCCTGTACCATGCGCGGATAGCAGTCGGCAGGCATCTCGGAGGCAAATGCCCCGCTCATATGGGTGGTGGAGAAAAACAGGCAGATGGTGCCGAATACGATTACCGAGCGCCTGAAGGCCTTGAGCGGGTTTGCGCTGCGGGCCGAGCGCAGGAAGAGTATGGCCGACAGACCCCAGAGACAGTATTCCAGCGCTTCGCTGAAATAGATAAAATGGTTGGCGTCGGGATTATCCTGGCGGCCATAGACGGAGAGCGCCAGCCAGCAGGGTACCAGAATGCCGCCAAGTATCCAGTACCAGCGCGAAATGCGCCGGCTGAGGCGGTCGCCCAGTATCGCTTCGCCTCCATCTTCGGGTATGAGGCGCACGCAGGCCAGAATCATGAATAGTGTCAGGGCGTATCCCCAGCGGAGATAGGTATGTAGGGTGTTGAGACAGAGGGTGGCATTGAGCGGGGTATAGGCTATGACCATAAGCGTCATGAGCATATATGGGAACCAGCTCCGGTGGTCGCGGCGCAGATACAGCAGGGTGCCGAGCAGTCCGAAGACGGGCACATAGAGCGTATTGCTCCAGCCGTTGCTCACCATGAATACCATCATGTTTTCGGTAGTACGTGGTATTATCGAGTAAATGATTTTTTTGATGAATATCACTGTATAGTCGAACAGTGCATACGGCATGCCTCGGAAATCATTGGCCAGCAGTATGAAAGAATTGTCGACACGCGGATTGGATGATACGTGTATCAGTGTCGGCAGCAGAATTACGGCTACAAGCCCAAGAGCCAGAGCAGATGCGGCAGCCGCTTTGACATACAGTGCCACAAGTCTGCGGCCATGCAGCAGCGACGGGCCGCGGAAGAAGAGATATATCCACATCAGCACCAGGCTGACAGCGCCTATATAAGGATTGCCTAACAGTATGAATCCGGCAGTAAGGGCTATGAGCGGCAGCGCTTTGCCACGGCCGCTGATGAGCTGCTCCACAAAGGCCGTAAGCAGGGGAAACAGAACTATTGCTGGAGCGAATATGGTATAAAACCAGCTGGTGACGACGTGCGACGACAGAGCGTACATAATCGCGCCGAGGTCGCTGCGACGACTGTCGAGCCCCATGGTGAGAAGGTAGTAACGGACGCAGAGCGCGGCCGCTATGGTCTGGAGAAAAATTGAAAGTGGAAAGGCATACGAAAGAAGTGGCAGAGGCAGAAGCATGAGCAGCCACACTATCGGCCAACCCAGATTGTAGTAGCTGTATGAAGCTATGAAATTGTCGCCCAGAAAGGCATTCCATGTCCACCAGGGATGACCGGTGGCTATCATCCGCTTCATGTCGGCGATAAAGGGTATGAGCTGGTCGGTGGAGTCGGCTATATAATTTGATGGAAGGATTCCTGCTGCGCTCAGTAGAAGAGGCAGCAGGAATCCTATTGAAAATATTGCTGAAATAATGCCCGATAAGCGAAGCATTTATTCTCGGGCGATACCGTCCTTTTCGGCGCGCTGGCTAAGACGCTTGATGCGTTCCTGAGTGTCGGGGTGCGAAGAGAACATCTTCTGCACATAGCTTGATTCGCCGCTTTCGCCGGCGCTGAGTTTTTCAAAAGCACTCACCATGCCCCAGGGGTTCTTGCCATGGGCTTTGAGGAATTCGTAACCGTAGTCGTCGGCCTCTTTTTCCTGCTTCTGCGAGAATTTGGCTCCGACGAGCGACTGTCCCAGGGTTCCGAGCTGGGAATCGGTCAGGGCGCCTGCCACACCGCCAGTGGCTGAAATGGCATCTTTGAGGGCGCCGGTGAGCAGCTCGTTCTTGAATGCTTTTTTAGAGTGATGCTTGGCAACGTGGCCGATTTCATGGCCGATGACTCCGAGAAGCTCGTCGTCGGTCATTATGTCCATGAGCGACGAGAACACGCGTACACTTCCGTCCGGGCATGCGAAGGCGTTTACGTCGATTACGTCATATACTT
>CAMWUD010000228.1 GCA_947177365.1 uncultured Porphyromonadaceae bacterium
TCGAAATCGAGTGAAGGGGGGGCCTGCCACGACAGAGGCCATGAGAAGGCGCTTTTGCGGGTGTTGGCGTAGTAATGGTACTGCCTTTCAGAGGCGTCGAAGCGGGCGTGGGCTGTGTCGTGTACCGGTGTGAACGAGCGCACGGCGATGTCGCGGCCTATCATGCTGTTGAGGCTGTGCAGGAAGCGGTCGCCGGGGGTAATGCCGTCGGGCAGGTCGACGTGCGCGATCATCATCGAGGCGTTCACACCGGCATCGGTGCGTCCGGCTCCGGTCACGGCCACCGTCTGTCGCGACAGGCGTGACAATGCGTCCTCAAGCACGCTCTGTACGGTGATTTCACCCGGCTGTACCTGCCAGCCGTGGAAAGGCGCACCTCTGTAAGCCAGGTCGATAAACCAGCGCATAGCTTCTGTCAGTCTTTTTCCAGATATGTATAGCCGTAGAGCCCCGAACGGTATGTGCTCAGGAAATCGCGTCCTTCTTCAGGAGTGATTGCACCGGCTTTCATACAGGAGGTCACCCAGGTCTCGACGTTTCTGACGAGTTTCTTGGGCGAGTACTGTACATAGTCGAGCACTTCGGCCACGGTCTCGCCGTCGATAATCTGCTCAATTTCATAGCGGTCCTTGTAGACGCTGACATGCACGGCGTTGGTGTCGCCGAAGAGGTTGTGCATGTCGCCGAGGATTTCCTGGTATGCGCCCACTAAGAACACACCGATATAGTAAGGTTCGCCCTGTTTGAGGCTGTGTACAGGAAGCGATGAGGACAGAGTGCCCTGGGTGATGAAGTTGGCGATTTTTCCATCGGAATCGCAGGTCATGTCCTGAATGGTGCAGGTGCGGTTGGGTTTCTCGTCAAGACGGCTGATGGGGATGATGGGGAACACCTGATCGATTGCCCAGCTGTCGGGCAGCGACTGGAACAGCGAGAAGTTGCAGAAGTACTTGTCAGGCACCATCTTGGCTATCTTGCGCAGTTCTTCGGGTGCATGTTTCATGCCTGCGGCCATCTCTCCGACTTCGCGGGCTATGCTCCAGAAGAGCTTCTCTATCCGGGCCCGGGTGCGCAGGTCCAGAAGTCCGAGACTGAAGAGGTCGAGCGCTTCCTCGCGTATCTGCAGGGCGTCGTGCCAGCTCTCGAAAAGGCGTGGCTGGTTGAGTTTGTCCCAGATGTCGTAGAGCTCGCGCAGGAGTTCGTGTGCGTCTTCGCCTACTTCCTCATTGTCTTTCCATACAGGCAGATGTGTGGTCTCCAGCACCTCGAAGATGAGCACCGAGTGATGTGCGGTGAGCGAGCGTCCGCTTTCGGTGATGATGTTCGGCTGGCGCAGGCCGTTCTTGTTGCAGACGTCCACCAGAGCCGATATGGCGTCGTTGGCGTATTCCTGGATGGAATAGTTCATGGAGCTCTCGCTCGATGAGCTGCGTGTGCCGTCGTAGTCCACGCCGAGCCCGCCGCCTATGTCGACGAAATCGATGTCGTATCCCAGCTTGCTGAGCTGCACGTAGAACTGGGTGGCCTCGCGCAGGGCGTTCTTGATGCGGCGTATCTTGGTAATCTGGCTTCCGATGTGGAAGTGTATGAGTTTGAGGCAGTGCCGCATGTTGTTGCGGTCGAGCAGGTCGAGCGCTTCGAGCAGTTCCGACGAGTTCAGTCCGAATTTGCTCTGGTCGCCGCCGCTTTCCTCCCATTTTCCGGAACCGCTGCTGCTGAGTTTGATGCGGATGCCGATGTTGGGGTCGATTTTCAGACGCTTCGAAATCTCGGAAATCAGACGCAGCTCGTTGAGTTTTTCAACTACAAGGTAGATGCGCCGCCCCATCTTCTGGGCCAGCAGCGCCAGTTCGATGTAGTTTTCGTCCTTGTAGCCGTTGCAGATAATCAGGGAGTTCTGCGATATGTTTGTGGCCAGGACTGCATGCAGTTCGGGTTTCGAGCCGGCTTCCAGCCCTATGTTGAACTTCTTGCCATAGCTTACAATCTCTTCCACCACCTGACGCATCTGATTTACTTTGATGGGATAAATCATGTAGTTCTGGGCCTGGTAGCTGTATTGCTCCGAGGCCTGGCGGAAACAGTTGCTGATTTTCTCGATGCGGTTGTCGAGAATATCCGGAAAACGCAGCAGCACCGGGGCTACTACATCGCGAACCTGCAGTTCGTCCATGACGTCCTTGAGGTCTACACCGGCAAAGCCCTGGCGCGGAGTCACCACGACATGTCCTTTGTCGTTGATAGAAAAATAATTACGGCCCCAGCCGTTGATATTGTACAGCTCGGCGCTGTCTTCAATTCGCCATTTTCTCATATTTCAAAAGGCGCCAGGCGCCGCAGTTTTGTTAGGTGTTGGAGATATAAACAGTTTGCAAAATTAATGAAAAAAAAGGAGAATCGCGCAATTTAAACATAAATTGCATTTCATGCAGCTGCGGCAGGGAGTCCGGGAGGAAAAATATTTGCAAAAATTTTGGAACATAATGCAAAAATATCTATCTTTGTGCTTGTATATTTATCAGAGACCAAACAGACATAAAACATCCAAAAATCACTCGATATGAATCGTAAGATCTATTTTATCGCCGCAGTCGGAGCCACTCTCTGTCTCAGCTCGTGCGGCAAGAAACTCGGCCAGTTCTCTTCCGAGTATTTCAGCACCAACCCCAATCCGCTGGAAGTAGTAGGCGAGAAGGTCCCCGCTACAGTGACCGGACGCATTCCCGCCAAATTCTTCGTAAAGAACGCCGAAGTGACCGTGACTCCCTATCTGGTGTACAATGGCACCGAAACAGCCTCCGTACCCTACACATTCCAGGGCGAGAACGTACGTGGCAATGCGCCGGTTGTCTCTTATGAGAACGGCGGTACAGTCACAATCCCCGCTTCTTATGTATACACTCCCGAAATGGCCAAGAGCGAGCTTCAGCTTTCGTTCGAGGTGCGTCAGGGCAACAAGCAGTATGTGCTTCCCCGTGTGACTGTGGCCAACGGTGTGATTGCAACCGCAGCTATGGCCGATGCCGCCAGTGTCGACCCCGCTCTCGCTGCCGATGCTTTCCAGCGCGTGATCAACCAGAAATACGCTGCCGACATCATGTTCCTTATCAACCAGGCCAACATCCGTGCCAACCAGCTCAACACAGATGCCATGACC
>CAMWUD010000229.1 GCA_947177365.1 uncultured Porphyromonadaceae bacterium
AGCATATATAATATAAGTGAGCGGCGAAGCATAATGAAATGCCTCGCCGCTCACTTATATTATATATTACACCATTTCACTGCAATACTTTCTTTTTTTCAAGGAACTCGTTTATACCGCAGAGATGCTCACGCACACGTCCATCGCCGAACTCATATACCTTCGTCACCAGACCGTCAAGGAAATCGCGGTCGTGACTGACAAGAATCAAAGTTCCGTCGAAATCCCTGAGCGCCTGCTTGAGTATATCCTTTGATTTCAGGTCAAGATGATTTGTAGGTTCGTCAAGTATAAGCAGGTTGACCGGTTCGAGCAGCAGCTTCACCAGACAGAGACGCACGCGCTCGCCGCCCGACAGCACCTTAACCTTCTTCTGATTCTCCTCGCCACCGAACATAAAGGCGCCGAGCAAGTCGCGTATTTTCAACCGCACGTCGCCCACCGCTATATCATCGATAGTCTGAAACACGGTAAGCTCGCCATCAAGAAGCGACGCGCTGTTCTGAGCGAAATAGCCTATCTGCACATTATGACCCAGAGCAAGCGAGCCTTCATGTTCTATCTCGCGCATGATAGCCTTGACCATAGTCGACTTTCCTTCACCGTTGCGACCGGCAAAAGCCACCTTGTCGCCCCTTTCGATCATGAACGACGCATTGGCGAAGACCGTTTTGCCATCATAGCTCTTGCCCACACCATCGGCAATCACAGGATAACTGCCGCTACGCGGACAGGGCGGAAATTTCAGCCGCAGCGCTGATGTATCTTCTTCATCAACTTCCACCAGCTCCAGTTTCTCGAGCCATTTCACCTTACTCTGCACCTGATAGGTCTTGGAATATGTGCCCTTGAAGCGTTCGATAAACTCACGCGCCTCGGCAATCTGCTTCTGCTGGTCGTCGTACTGCTTCTGCTGTTGCTGCCTGCGCTCCTTGCGCAGCTCAAGATAGTGGCTGTAATTGGCCTTGTAGTCATAAATCCGACCCATGGTCACCTCGATGGTACGCGTGGTGATATTGTCGATAAAGCGGCGGTCGTGACTGATTACCACGACAGCCATCGGACTGGCGGCTATAAAATCCTCGAGCCATTCCACCGATTCTATATCAAGATGATTGGTAGGTTCGTCGAGCAGCAGCACGTCCGGACTCTGCAAAAGCAATTTGGCAAGTTCGATACGCATGCGCCAGCCGCCGGAAAATTCCGATACCGGCCTGTCGAAGTCGCTGCGGTGGAAGCCCAGACCAAGCAAAGCCTTCTCGACATCCTCCTCAAAATGCGTCATATCGATTGCATAGAATTTCTCACTGACTGTGGCCACCTTCTCAATCAGAGCCATATACGACTCGCTCTCATAGTCAGTACGCTCGGCAAGCTCTTTGTTCATGGCTTCAATTTCCGCCTCCATCTCGCGCAGATGTGCAAATGCCTGCGAAGCCTCCTCAAACACCGTACGTCCATCCTCGGTGAGCATATGCTGCGGCAGATAGCACACTGTACAATCCTTCGGCACCGACACACTGCCGCGCGTCGGCTGCCGCACTCCGGCAAGAATCTTCAGCAGCGTGCTCTTGCCCGCCCCGTTCTTGCCCATAAGGGCTATGCGGTCCTTGGGATTGATTACAAACGATATATCCTTGAACAGAGTCGTTCCTCCGAATTCTACTGTAAGTGCGTCGACTGATACCATATAAAATTTTTGCACAAAGTTACTAAAATTCGGGCGGCAGACAAAACCGCAATCCTCACATTGCAAGACAGATTCCATAATTTGTGTTAAACAATTAGACTAATCCATTCTTTTTTGTTAAGTTTGTGAGATAATACAAACTCTTTCTGACATGAAATCCGACAATCAAGATAAAAAACCCGCACGCCGGGCGACAACCCGCAAGCCCAGGGTATTGCCGATACTGAAAAACGACCCCTGGCTCGAACCCTATGCCGATGCCATCAACGGACGTCATCTCGACTACACACGCAAACTCGCCGACCTTACAAGCAACTGCGACTCGCTGAGCGACTTCGCCAACGCACACAAATTCTTCGGTCTCCACCGCGACCGACGCGGATGGATATTCCGCGAATGGGCGCCAAACGCCACTGCCATAACTCTCGTCGGCGACTTCTCCGGCTGGGAACAGCTGCCGGAATACGGACTCAAAAAAACCGACAACGGAGTCTGGGAAATCCGGCTCCCGGCCAAAGCGCTGCGCCACGGACAGCTATACAAAATGGTCGTGGAATGGCCCGGAGGCAAAGGCGAACGCATTCCGGCCTATGCCACACGTGTGGTACAGGACCCCGACACCCACATCTTCTCAGCACAGATTTGGAATCCGAAAGAACAATATCAGTGGCAAAACGACAAATTCAGCCCCGACACACGCCCGCTCCTTATCTATGAATGCCACATAGGCATGGCCCAGGAAAAAGAAGGCGTGGGCAGCTACGATGAGTTCCGCACACAGATTCTGCCCCGCATCGCGGCCGACGGTTACAACGCCATTCAGATCATGGCCATACAGGAACACCCTTACTATGGCTCATTCGGCTACCATGTGTCGAATTTCTTCGCCGCATCAAGCCGTTTCGGCACTCCCGAAGACCTCAAACACCTCATCGACGACGCTCACTCGCTCGGCATCGCCGTAATCATGGACATTGTCCACTCCCACGCGGTAAAAAACGAAGCCGAAGGCCTCGGACGCCTCGACGGCAGTTACAACCTCTACTTCTACGGCGACAGCCGACGCGAACATCCGGCATGGGACTCGCTCTGTTTCGACTACGGGAAGAACCAGGTGCTGCACTTCCTGCTATCCAACTGCAAATACTGGCTTGAGGAATACCGCTTCGACGGCTTCCGCTTCGACGGCGTCACATCGATGCTCTACTACAACCACGGCCTCGGCCAGGCTTTCGGCGGCTACGGCGACTACTACAACGGCGGTCAGGACACAAATGCCATCACATACCTGACCCTGGCCAACACCCTCATTCACCAACTCAACCCCAAAGCCATAACCATCGCCGAGGAAATGAGCGGAATGCCCGGGCTGGCCACTCCTGTAGCCGATGGAGGCATCGGTTTCGACTACCGCATGGCCATGGGCATACCCGACTACTGGATTAAGACCCTCAAAGAGAAAAAAGA
>CAMWUD010000230.1 GCA_947177365.1 uncultured Porphyromonadaceae bacterium
CCGAGGAAACTCAGACGCCATCCGAGATAGGGCGAGAACCACTTGCCGAATGCGAAGTTATAGGCTATCGCCATGTGGTGCTTCTGATTGTTGTTCGGAAGCTTGTTCTCCACAAAGGGCGAATTGATGCCGGCGCCAATCTGGATAAACCAGTTGTCTTTGGCTCCGCAGTAATAGTGTGTCTTGCAGGGTACTTCGGATACTGCCACGACATCAGTTTCTTCAACCACCACTTCCTGAGCGTTGGCGTTAAGGCCGGTGATGAAAGCAGCGCTGCATGCGGCCATTGAAAGGAGGACGTTCTTTTTCATATCATTTTCGGTTTTGTTTGTTTTGAATTAGTTTGACATCTCTCATTTAAATAGTTGAAACGCTTGGTCGAGCACTTGTTTTCAATCAGCGTTTGATTTCAAAACAAGCCATATGCGCGATTGTTCGCAATTTTCTGAAAAAAATGAAATTTTCGTAGAAATCATATCGCTTTCGTCGGTGCAAAAAGAAAGCTGCGCCTGATGAACAGACGCAGCCCGGTGATATTTGTAGGTGTTACTTGTATCTTAGAACCGGCTATTACTTTGCCTCGCGGGTGAAAGTCAGATCGGTATCGTTGACTTCAGTACGCATGATGTTGTCTCTGACGCTGATGTCGTCAAGCCGGACGTATCGGCTGTAATAAGGTCGCAGAGACTCATACAGCGACTGCTGCCAGCGACTCACAGCTGAGGCTGTGAGAGAGTCGATCTGAGGTTGTTCGCGACCGGTGATGTAGTTCTGTGAAAAAGCCACTCCGGTAGGGTCGACGTTGACTTTGAGTGTGCTGTAGTCGAGAATCACATCCACATCATCGTCTTCGTCGGGATGAAACGCCCAGGTGCCGCTTATAGAAGCGGTGGCGGCTACGGTTTCCTGATAAGGCTCTATGAGGTCGGGAGTTCCGCTTACGGTCTGCTGGGCTGAAATCATGCTGCTGATTACTATCGTGCCGCTTTTGTTACCGTCCGGGCTGTTGGCGATATTGAGTACATCTATGCTTGACGATGAGAAAGCCCCGCTTACATTGTTGATGTGCTGCGGTGCGCAAGTCCATGAGCCGGAAATGTCCGGAGTCTTGTCGCATGAAACCAATGTGGTGGCTGCCGCTATCGTGGCCGCCGCCAATATCAATGACGTAGTTTTTTTCATATTCAATACAACAGTGGAAGGGTATAAATGTTCATCGGTTTTTCTCCGGCAGAGCGGAAATGATTGCTTGACGCGACTGTTCCATCAACTGGTTGAGGTCGTGGCCGCCTTCACCGGCCTGTATAGGCTTGTGTATGGTAAGCACTATCCGTCCGGGGCGCATCAGCAAGGCGTCGGGCGGAAGCACATCGTATGCGCCGTCGATAGTCACCGGCACCACAGGCAGGGAAAATTCCATGGCCAGCATGTAGGCGCCGCGCCGGAAACTGTGTGTGTGGCCGTCTTTAGTGCGGGAGCCTTCGGGAAAAACAACCACCGACATGCCGCCTGCAAGTTGCTTTTCGGCTGTCTGCATGGTCTGGCGTACGGCAGCGGGCGAATGCCGGTCAACATAAATATGCCCGGCCTTGCGGCAGGCGAAGCCGACAAGCGGAATTTTCTCAAGCGATTTTTTCATCATCCAGCGGAACTGATGACCGAGATAGCCATAGACGGAAAAAATATCGTATGCGCTCTGATGATTGGCCACAAACACATAGCTGTTGCCTTCTATAATGTTTTCGCGCCCGCGCACGCTCACGCGTATGAATGCGAGCCAGCACCAGCATTTTGCCCAGTAGTGGGCCGGATAATAGCCCCACCAGCGTCCGCCCCCGAGCGAGCAGCCTGCCACAGTGGCCAATGATGCCAGTACTGTAAGAATAAGCAGCAGCGGCAGCATGATGAAAATCTGATATATTCGGTAAAAAATCATATGATATATTCTTTGTATACAAAGTTATTAAACTTATCTGAACCGCACAACATATCGCAACACTTTTTAACCCGCATCGCAGGGCGACAACAACAAAAACAGGCCGTAAGTCGCATAATATGTTGTAAAACATATTTATGGGTTAAAACGCAAGTTTTCAGTGTGATACATAGTCAAATCGAAGGCCTTGCAGAAGGGTTTCACATTTTTTATCAGGCAAAAACTTGACCGAAAAAATAAAAAAGCGTAACTTTACGGAAACGCAACAAACCACTCCAAAAGAAATTAACAATCTCGCCAGATGGAATCTACCCTCGTAATTCTCAAACCATCGACCATACAGCGTGCCCTCGTCGGACAAGTCATTGATCGTTTCCAGAAAAAAGGCCTCATCATTGCCGGAATCAAAATGATGCAACTCTCCGAAGACATTCTCCGCGAGCATTATGCCCATCTTGTTGAGCGCCCGTTCTTTCCGGGCTTGCTCGAAAGCATGCGTGCCACACCGGTAATTGTGATGTGTATCAAAGGCAAGGATGCCGTGGAAGTGGTCAGAGGCATGACCGGCGCCACCAATGGCCGAAAAGCCCTGCCCGGCACCATCCGGGGCGATTTCAGTATGAGCGGTCAGGAAAATATCATCCACGCGAGTGATTCAGTGGAATCGGCAGCTGTTGAGCTGGCACGCTTCTTCAGCGAGGGAGAGATATTCGACTATGTGCCCGCACTTATGCGCAGCATGTATGCGAGCGATGAAATCTGACCGAGACCGTCATTATCATAAACTGCTGTCCTGACTGCAGTTCTTCACTAACCTGTTTGATAAAACGTATAAAACCGAAAGCGCAGAAGCGCTAAGTATCCAGTAATGAATTTCTCAAAATCACTCAAAACATTTTCAGCAATTACATTATTACTTTTGGGAGGCTCGCTGTCGGTCAGCGCCCAGACTCATCACCGCCTGCCGGGCCAGCATCAGGAACAGCACGGCAACCTGATGGCCAATCAAGGCCACAGCAACATAAAGGTGGACAATACCTCAAAATACCTTGAGTCGCTTTTCGAAGAGGAAGAAGAACCGGAAGGCGATATCTACACAGAAGGCTGGGGAATCAATATGGTAAACTGCTACAGTTGCATGGATGTGCCTCAGAA
>CAMWUD010000231.1 GCA_947177365.1 uncultured Porphyromonadaceae bacterium
TCAGATACCCCTCCAGCTCCTCACTCCTCATGCCCAGACTGCGGCAGTCGACCCACACCAGATATGTGCCTTCAAGAAGGCAGACAGGCAACTGCGGTAGCCGGGTCTCAAAATATTCGCGCAGAAAGCGATAGTTGTCCCATAGGTACGACTTCAGCGACTCAAGCCACGGGCCTCCATGACGATAAGCAGCGACAGTAGCCGCCACTCCGAACGGATTGACATCGCAGACTTCGTTGATATTGATCGCACGGTCTATTTTGCAACGGCTTTCACTGTCGGCACATATTATATTGGCAATCTGAAGGCCTGCGATATTGAAGGCCTTGCTTGGCGACACACATGTGACTGCGTCAGGGAAAAGTGTCGCAAACGGAATATAGCGATGCGGCTCATAGACGAGCTCGCAATGGATTTCATCGCTCACCACCCTGACCCCATGCCGACGGCATATGTCACCCAGACGCATGAGTTCGTCTTTTGTCCACACTCTGCCCGCCGGATTATGAGGATTGCACAGCAGCATCAGACGGACTGCCGGGTCGGAGCAGCGCCGTACAAGGTCGTCAAAATCAATCAGATAAGTCTCGCCCGTGAATACCAGCGGACTTTCCTCCACCCGACAGCCGTTGTTTCTTATCGACGAGAAAAAACAGTTGTATACCGGAGTCTGCACAAGCACCTTGTCGCCGGGCGCCGCAAGCGCCTTGATAACTGCGGACAGCGCAGGCACCACGCCGCTGGTATATATTATCTGGCCGCGTTCGACAGCAAAGCCATGCCGCGACCGGAACCAGTCGCACACGGCCGCATAATATTCATCCGGAACCCTCGTATAGCCGAAGATGCCATGCTCCACCCGCTCAAGAAGCGCCTCGGTCACAGCCGGAGCCGTCCGGAAGTCCATGTCCGCGACCCAAAGCGGCAGCACATCCGCATCGGCCATAGAATCCCATTTATAGGATGCAGAGCCTCGCCGCTCTATGATTTCATCAAAATTATACTTCATCTGTCTGTCTGAGCATAAGAGCCGGTTCTAATCCTGCAGTCGGCAGGAGCCTTGACATTTTCGTCCAGAATCAAATCACCGACATAATCGGCTGCGATAGAACCGCTGCGCGGATTCTTTACGCTTGTCACGGCGCCGCGGATGTCGGCCACCAGGTCAGAATCCTCGAAGGCGAGGTCGGCATCAGGCGCGAATGTGCAGTTTTCCAGCACCAGACCGCTGGCATAGCACAGCGGCTGAGTGCCGCTTATCCGGCAATTCACCAGACGGAGTCCGCGTGAATGCCAGCCAAGATATTCGCCGTTTATCTCCGAATCATATACCGTTACATTCTCCGTGTTCCAGAAGGCGTCTTTTGTATTGAGCACTGCATTGCGTATGACCACATTGCGGCAGTATTGGAACGAATAATTGCCATTCTGACGGTATCCGTCGATATCGATGTCGGATGAGTGCATGAAAAGGTAATCGGCATTCGCCACCTCCACATCGCGCAGTCTTACACCCGAGCAATGCCAGAAAGTTTCGGCGGCATCGGGAATGCGCACGTTTTCAAGCGAGAGGTCATGCAACTCGCGGAACATTTTCGGAGCCTCAACAAGGGTGTCGTTCATTTCAAGGCCACGGGAATACCACAAGGCGGCTCTGGCTCCGGCAGTAAACAGGCAGTCGTAAATTCTGAATCCATCGACATGCCAGAAGGGATACTTCCCCTCGAAACGACATCCGACGGCTTCGATATTGCTGCAATTCTTCAAAGCCGACTCACCGGCATGTATCACCACGCCTTCGAGGCGGATATCACGGGAGGCAAAAAGCGGGCGTTCGCCTCCGAACTCTTCATCTCTGATTGTTTTCATGCTGCAAAATTAGCAATTCCCGCCGAGATGCACCACACACATAATCCATAAAAACTTACCAATCCTCCATCTTGGAGTTCCTCTTCAAGATTGATTTTGCAGATTCACGAAAAATAAGTAATTTTGTAGTTCGATAGAAAAAATAAAAACTACTATTATCATATAAAAATGGCAATCGAACTCAAAGGCTTGACAAAGCGCAGCGAAAACTATTCGCAATGGTATAACGAACTTGTGGTAAAAGCGGACCTCGCCGAGCAGTCGGCAGTACGCGGATGTATGGTCATCAAACCATACGGCTATGCCATCTGGGAAAAAATGCAGCAGACCCTGGACCGTATGTTCAAGGAGACAGGCGTACAGAACGCATACTTCCCCCTTCTGATTCCGAAATCGTTTCTGTGCCGCGAGGCAGAGCACGTAGAAGGCTTTGCCAAAGAGTGTGCCGTAGTCACCCACTATCGTCTCAAAAACAGCCCCGACGGCAACGGCGTAGTGGTAGACCCCGACGCCCGGCTCGAAGAAGAACTGATTGTGCGCCCCACCAGCGAGACCATTATCTGGGGCACCTATAAAAACTGGATACATTCGTACCGCGACCTGCCCGTGCTGTGCAACCAGTGGGCCAACGTGATGCGCTGGGAAATGCGTACACGCATGTTCCTCCGCACTGCCGAGTTCCTCTGGCAGGAAGGCCATTGCGCACATGCAACCGCCGAAGAGTCGGAAGCCCGCACCGTGCAGATGATAAACCTCTATGCCGACTTCGCCGAACGCTACATGGCCATGCCGGTAATCAAAGGTGTGAAGAGCGCCAACGAACGCTTCGCCGGTGCACTCAACACATACACCATCGAGGCCATGATGCAGGACGGCAAAGCACTCCAGTCCGGCACAAGCCACAACCTCGGCCAAAATTTCGCCAAAGCATTTGATGTGACTTTCGCCAACAAAGACAACAAGCCGGAATATGTATGGGCAAACTCATGGGGTGTGTCAACCCGCCTGATGGGCGCCCTGATCATGACCCACTCCGACGACAACGGTCTGGTACTTCCTCCGCATCTTGCTCCAATTCAGGTGGTGATAATCCCCATATACAAAAATGCCGAGCAGCTCGCTACTGTCACCGAAAAAGTCATGCCGATTGTCGAACGCCTCAACCAGCTCGGCATCAGCGTAAAGGCGGGCGAGGAGTCCACGATTACGATTGCTTC
>CAMWUD010000232.1 GCA_947177365.1 uncultured Porphyromonadaceae bacterium
TCTCAGCATGAACAGAATTGATGCCATATATGCCATGGCGCGGGCTGTCGAAAGAGCAGAAAGTAATAGAAGTTACCATCGCCTCGCATCTCATGGGCGCTTTTGGTGCTGTCGCTCAGTCACAGTGCAAAGGCACTGCTCGTTCTTTGCCGTGGCAAAGCGGCTGCGCCGATGACGCGACAACCCCAAAACCACTCCATGATATGCGGCTCTGCGTTTAATATTTATTGTCGAACCGGCTCTAATTGATGTCTCTCGGAATCGGCGGATGCATCATGCACTCTTCTCGCTCCGATATAACGGCTGGAATAATAGCCTCCGTCCGGATAGCGGTCGAAACGAATGCCTCCCTTGCGTGCCGCATGAATAAATTTTACACTTCCGTCTGTGTTCACTTCAGTGACAATGCCAACGTGTCCGACAGTGCCGCTTTTACGTGAGCCGCTAAAGAAAAGCAAATCGCCGGGCTGGAGTTCATCTTTTGGAACATGTATTCCCTGACGATATTGGTCGCGACTGCTCGCTCCTAACGACAAATCGAAATTGCGAAACACATAACTCGTGAATCCGGAACAGTCGAATGATTTAGGACCTTTGCTGCCACTCCGGTAAGGACGCCCCAGAAAGTTTTTGGCGTATTCTACAATATCTGTACCCTTGGCAAGTGATTCCTGACCATTGACATTCTCGATTACAACAAGATCCGGATCTGCTGACGCATGCTGCGGAAATATGTTTACCGCAGCAAGGAATATTATGGCTATTATTTGTTTCGATGATAGTTTCATGATTCGATTCTTTGGACAGTACAAAGATAATGTTTTTCTATCTTATTAAGTTAATTTGTTAAAAGAATTTGAATACATTTAGCATCTGTTGGCTTTTGACTTGTTTTTTTGCGCGTATATGTCGGGCTGATAGCAGCGCTTATGCAAAAGAAAAACTTGACAAAACGCTTGCATGATTCGAAAAAATGCGCTAATTTTGCGCCATCAAAAATATAGGCTCATTTTATGAAGCGAATTTTTAAACTGCCATTGGCCTAAAACTGACTACAATGGCATTGCAATCCCGACATCGACCAAGGCTCCACGAGACCCCGACGCAACGCCCAGAGCGGAGCGCCAAACTTAGCCTCCCCGCCAAAGTCGCCGCCGGGAATTTCTTTTTTTAAGCCAATTCCAATTCTTCCAATATGTCAATGCTAAGATTCAAAGTCGTCGAAGAAGCTTTCGACCGTAAAGCGATTCCTGTGGAAACGCCCAAAGAACGTCCTGAACAGTATTATGCAAAATATGTGTTCAACGACCAGAAGATGTTTCAGTATCTTCCCAAGAAAACCTATGACGCACTTGTAGGCGCAATCGCCAACAAAAAACCGATTTCACGCGAGGTGGCTGATTCTGTAGCCGAGGGCATGAAACGGTGGGCCATCGAAAACGGCGCCCGCCACTATACTCATTGGTTCCAGCCGCTTACCGACGGTACGGCCGAAAAACACGATGCCTTCATCGAGCATGACGGCAAGGGCGGTGTTCTTGAGGAGTTTACCGGAAAATTGCTCGTACAGCAGGAACCGGACGCATCAAGTTTCCCCAACGGCGGCATCCGAAACACATTCGAGGCACGCGGTTACTCGGCATGGGACATATCGTCGCCTGCTTTTATAATGGGAGAGACCTTGTGTATCCCCACTGTATTCATCAGCTATACCGGTGAATCGCTTGACTATAAGACTCCCCTGCTGCGGGCTCTCAACAGTGTCGACAAGGCTGCCACATCAGTAGCCCAGCTGTTTGACCCGGAAGTCAGACACGTTCACAGCTACCTTGGCTGGGAGCAGGAATACTTCCTTGTGGATGAAGCCCTTTACTCGGCACGTCCTGACCTTGTAATGACCGGACGCACCCTTATGGGACACGAAAGTGCCAAGAACCAGCAGCTGGAAGACCACTACTTCGGAGCCATACCCTCTCGGGTGGAGGCTTTCATGCTCGATCTTGAGATTGAATGCCACAAGCTTGGCATTCCGGCAAAGACCCGCCACAACGAAGTGGCGCCAAATCAGTTCGAGCTTGCACCTATCTTCGAGGAAACCAATCTGGCCAATGACCATAACCTCCTGCTGATGTCAGTAATCAATGAGGTCGCACGACGTCATAATTTCAGAGTACTCCTCCATGAGAAGCCGTTCGCCGGCGTAAACGGCTCCGGCAAGCACAACAACTGGAGCCTCGGCACCGACAAAGGTGTGTTGCTTTTCGCTCCTGGCAAAACCCTTCGCGACAACCTGCAGTTCATCACTTTTGTCGTAAATGTGATGGCTGCCGTACACCGGCACAACGCATTGCTTAAGGCGTCTATCATGTCGGCCACCAACGCTCACCGCCTTGGAGCAAATGAAGCCCCTCCGGCAATCATATCCATTTTTACCGGAAGTCAGCTCGCGCATGTGCTCGAATTGCTTGAAAAGTCGTCGAAAGAGGAACTGGCCAATCTCGCCAACAAGGAAGCGGTATCTGTCGGCGTGGCACAGATTCCCGAACTGCTCATCGACAATACCGACCGCAACCGTACTTCTCCGTTTGCCTTTACAGGCAACCGCTTTGAATTCCGTGCGGTGGGGTCGAGCGCCAACTGTGCTTCCGCCATGATTGCGCTCAATGCTGCGGTAGCCGACCAGCTGACATCGTTCAACGAGGCAATCCGCACCCGTCTCGCCAATGGTGAGAATCTGGAGAATGCTTTGCTCGAGGAGCTGCGCCGGCTTATAATCGAATCTAAGGCCATCCATTTCGATGGAAACGGCTACTCCGATGAATGGAAAGAGGAGGCGGCCAGACGCGGACTCGACTGCGAGACTTCGGCTCCCAGAATTTTCGATGCTTATCTCAGCAAGGAGTCCGAGGAGATGTTTGCCAGAACCGGCGTTTTCTCACGCGTCGAACTTGAGGCACGCAATGAAGTGAAATGGGAACTTTACACTAAGAAAGTGCAGATTGAAGCCCGTGTCCTTGGTGATCTGGCCATAAACCATATAATCCCTGTCGCAACCCGCTATCAGTCCATACTCGTCGACAA
>CAMWUD010000233.1 GCA_947177365.1 uncultured Porphyromonadaceae bacterium
GAAATAGGGGGCGATGCCGTCTTTGGCGTCGACACGGTTGAAGTTCAGAGTCAGTGGTAATGCGGAAAGAGAATCAAGTTCGGCTTTGGTGATTTTGCCATTTTTTTCCATCTGTGCGAGCACCACGTTGCGGCGCTGGCGGGTGCGTTCGTTCTGGCGCACAGGATTGTAGTAGGCCGGGTTCTTTACCATCCCGACGAGAGTCGCTGCCTCTTCAATCTTGAGGTCCTTTGGAGCTTTGCCGAAATATACATGGGCGGCCGACTTGATGCCGACGGCATTATAGAGGAAGTCAAACTGGTTGAGATACATTTTTATGATTTCCTCTTTCGAGTAGTAGCGTTCGAGCTTGACGGCTATCATCCATTCGATGGGCTTCTGCATTGCTCGCGAAAGAAGACCTGAACTGTTGGGCGAATAGAGCTGCTTGGCGAGCTGCTGGGTGAGTGTTGAGCCGCCGCCGGCATTCTTGTTTCCCATAAGGACGGTTTTGACGAGCACACGTCCGAGACCACGCATGTCGATACCGGAATGGTCCTCGAAGCGTACGTCTTCGGTTGAAATCAGAGCGTCGATTACGTGTGGCGACACTTCATCAAAATCGGCATAGACACGGTTGCCAGTACCGACGAAGTAGCGGCCGATTTCCTTGCCGTCTGACGAATAAAGCACAGAGGCGAAGCGGTCGGTCGGATTTTTAAGCTCCTCGACCGGTGGCATGTAGCCGATTACACCATTGTATATAAGGAACAGGAATACAAAAATTCCGATTATTACAGATGCGAATAAAATCCACAAAGTGGCTATGATGCCGCGGTGACGGCGCGGTTTCTTGCCTTTCTGTCCACGACTGCGTGAAGCCTGTTTCGAGGAATTTTGTCTGGTGGGGTTCTTTGATTGTCCGCCGTTTGTCTGATGATTATATCCTTGCTGTGGCATAATTGGATTGACAGTGGAAATTGATTGTTGGAGAGATCGGGGGTATTGGGTTTGACAGTGGAGTGGAGATTTGGTTTAAACTGTCTTTTGAACAAAAAGCCTTATTCACACACTTCCAAGTTGCAAATTTACGCATTTTCCCTGAAATAATGAAACCTCGGTCGGATGCTCGATCGAATTTCAGCATCTGCGCTACCAAATTATCCGGGAAATGTGGCGCAGACTTCGTGTAGGTATAGGGATATGTGCGTTGATATCAGTGATTTATGTACTGATTATTCCCATTTTGACTAGTGTGTCGTGAGTGGTTTTCATCGCTTTCTCGACATACGCATCCAGTTCATCGAATTCGCAGTCCAGATAGTATCGAAAAAGAGGATTTCCGTCATTATCGCAATCAAAATAGACACAATACGGATCGTCTTTATAAATATGTCCGGCTTTGGTTATTTCATGGAATTTTTTAGCTCTTGTTTTTTTAGGTAACTGCACGAATATCCTGAAGCGGTGGTTGTTGCTGAAACTTATGTTGAATGAATAGTCATCGTTTTCATCATAGCTGAAATAGAAGATAGCGTCCTCGCCTTTATATCTCCCATAGGTTGCATAGTCATCCGGGCTCGCGTGGACCTCTTCGTCAGCATAATATTCCATGCCATATTTTTCAATGAATCTCTGCGCCATTTTGTCGCGCTCGGAGTCGATGAAATAGCGGTCAAACCACTTGCCTGGGATTGCTACCGCGATGTGCCCGTTCTTCCAGTGGACATATACAGGCGATGGCTGTTCTGTAATCCAGTCATATAGTTTCACATCCCGGCGGAGTGCGTTGCATGCAATCGCGGTCTGAAGTTCTGACCCGATTTTGTCATCGTAGGGAATCAGGCTCTTTGTTTCTCCTTCAAGAGCTCTGATTATCTCTTTCTCGTCGTGGCTATTGTCGAGAATGTCGGCAAGCATGTCATGGATTCTCTGGTCACTGATCAGCAGGAGTTTAAGATATTTGTGTGTCTCGTTGTTCTCGGTCAAATACTGACGTTCTATGTCTTTCCACATTGACATTCTTGACATTATCGCACGGAGCAGCACGTGTCTCTTCCGGTACTGCTTAGTGATGCCTTTTGCATCAAACATCTCCGCGACGAACTCGCAGCGATGCTTGAAAGAGTCAAGAGTCATGCCTTCGGTGTAATAGAAATTTGTAGTGCCCTTGAAGTAAGGGTGTCTTTCCATCTTCAAGAATTGCTCCAGCCATTCCCCGTTTTCGCTGATGCGCTTGGCTTTTTCCATTTCTTCCTTAAATGGACGCGCCCAGCGGTTGTCGTCATCAGTTGAGGGCATGTCAGCACAATTCGCCATGGCCTGATAAAAAGAATCGGTATTTGTTATTTTGGAAGCATGTCCTCTCTCCGCTCCGAATTTGCTTTCGATACCAAGCTCAGCGGCTATGTGACGAATCATTCGTCCGAAGCTGCGGAGAGTGGTGGCCACGCGTTCCAGATTGTCGATGTCGGTGTTCTCCACGATATTCCAGACCACGCGCATCCACTTTTTGTAAAGCTCTTCGTCAAAGGTTTCGAATGTCAGTATGAACTCCTCAATTGCTCCCATGACTGTCAGCAACGTCTGGGTGAATGTTATGTCCGCGTCTACAAAGAAGTTTCCTTTTTCCTCTTTGTCTTTATCCCACATAGGGGTAAGCGATTCCTTGATGAGTCCCTGATGTTCCTGTAAAGTGTCGAGCACCTTTTCTGCTGCGGTAAAATATTCCGGATGTGCCTGAAGCTCTTCGGCATACTTATCAAAGCCGAGATACTGGTCTTTACTTTTCTCAGTTTGTGTATAAAATAAATTCACGGCAGCTTCAGTGTCGCGCATCTCTTTTGGGGCACGCTGATTGTCGATGAGATAGCGGCACGCGAAGAAGCGGCTGAAGAATCTCATGTATGATATGTCAGAGTCCTTCTTCCTGCTGCTGTCCCAGAAGAGGTCTATCCACTTGGCATCAAGCTTTATGGAAATGTTTTCGATATGAGTGACCTCTTCACCTTCCATGCCGCCTTCGAGTTGTACCTTTTCGTTGTTTAGCTGTTCCACTTTTCTCATGGCCCCTGTGAAATCC
>CAMWUD010000234.1 GCA_947177365.1 uncultured Porphyromonadaceae bacterium
TTACGGGTGTCGCCACCGCAGGCTGTCAGATACCGCTCCATCCTTTTGGAGGACATTATTTTCTCAAAATCTGCGTATTTCATCAGGAAATCTTAATCTTTTTGGAATAATGTTTTGTTTTTAAGACAAAAAGCACTACTTTTGCGGTGTTGATTCCCGGTAGCCCCTGATTCGTCAAGCTATCGGGTTTAGTTTTTTATATGCAACGATAATCATTTTCATCGGATTGGGCAACAGCCGAAAAAGCCAAAGTGTCAGAAATGTCACAGGTGAATATCAGCTTCAATCAACATCGAAGGCTAACATATTCTTTATTGTCGAAGCGACTCTTATTCGGAAATAATTCGTATCTTTGCCGTTGCGGACGGTTTCCGCTCCATCGTTCAATTATCACGGACACGCCATATCGCGTCCATATTCCAACTTCTATTTTACCCATGAAAACCGGTATTCTCCATTTCTTGCTCTGCCTCCTGCTCGGCTCCGCACTTGTATCCTGCTCCTCGCGTGAAGTGACAGCCGACTACAATGTGATTCCTTTGCCTCAGGAAACCGCTCTGGCCGACGGCGACAGTTTCATCCTGAAATCCTCCACTGCAATCTGCGCCGACACATCCCTCGGCAACGAGGCCCGGCTTCTGGCCGGATATCTGGCCGACCTCACCGGACACAGTCCGGAAATCCTGACTCAGGCAAGTTCAAAACCTCATATCCAACTCGCCCTGGGAAATGAAAACCCAAATCCCGAAGCCTACACCCTGACTGTCGACAAAGACTGCATCACAATCTGCGGAAGTTCGCCGGCCGGCGTTTTCTATGGCATCCAGACCCTGCGAAAGTCAATTCCCGGAGCTGTCGACGGAGCTGACGTGAAATTCCCGCCCGTCAAAATCACCGACTTTCCGCGCTTCGCATATCGCGGTGCCCACCTCGATGTGAGCCGCCACATGTTCCCCACAGACTCGGTAAAGACTTATATCGATATGCTGGCACTGCACAATATAAACCGTTTCCACTGGCATATTACCGACGACCAGGGATGGCGTATCGAAATCAAAAGCCGACCGCTCCTTACTGAAAAAGGAAGCATGCGAAAAGGCACATGCATCGGCCACGACTTCAGCCAATACGATTCCATCCCCTACGGCGGATTCTACACTCAGGAAGAAGCACGCGACATAGTGCGCTATGCCGCCGAACGCCATATCACTGTGATTCCGGAAATCGACATGCCCGGCCATATGCTCGGCGCCCTGACCGCTTATCCGGAACTGGGCTGCACCGGTGGCCCGTACGATGTATGGCAGCGCTGGGGCGTGAGCGAGGATGTGCTCTGCGCAGGCAACGACTCTGTGCCTGTGTTCATCGATGATGTTCTCGGAGAAATCATCGACATCTTCCCCTCGGAATACATCCACGTCGGCGGCGACGAATGTCCGAAAATCCGCTGGAAAGAGTGTCCGCGCTGTCAGGCCAAGGCCAAGGCTCTGGGTCTTAAGAACGACCGCAACGGAACAGTGGAGGAAAAGCTGCAGAGCTATCTGATACACCATGCGAGCGATTTCCTCACAGCCCACGGACGCAAGATGATCGGCTGGGACGAGACTCTTGAAGGCGGTCTTGCACCCGGTGCGATTGTGATGTCGTGGCAGACGGAACAGGGTGCCAAAGCCGCCGCACGTCTGGGACACGATGCCATAATGACTCCCACCGGATATATGTATTTCGACTACTACCAGACCATGGACCGCGGCGATGACGAACCCGATGCCGCCGGTGGCTATCTGCCTGTGGAAAAAGTGTACAGTTTCAACCCTACCCCTGACGACCTCAGCGATGAAGAGAAAGCCCACATCATCGGTGTGCAGGCCAATCTCTGGACTGAATACATACCCACTTTCAGCGGGGTCCAGTACGCCGTTCTGCCCCGCATGGCGGCTCTGAGCGAAGTACAGTGGACCATGCCTGAGAAACGCGACTATGAATCATTTACCAAACGGCTCGCGCAACTCATCGCCCACTACAAAGCCAACGGCTACCGCTACGCCACTCATCTCTACAACATCAGCGGTATCCTCACTCCCCGTCAGCAGGAACGAGCCATAGAGGTCAGCCTGTTTACCATAGATGATGCCCCGATTTACTATACAACCGATGGCAGCGAGCCGGACAAGAACGCCAGCGAATACCGCGGCCCCTTCATGCTCGACTCCACCTGTGTGCTCAAAGCTGTGGCCATACGCGAAGACAGCCGCTCGAAAATCTACACCGACAGTGTGACCTTCAACAAGGCCACTTGCCGCCCCATCACCATTGCCGAACAGCCCAACCGCTCTTATGCAGGCAACGGTGCAGCGACTCTGGTCGACGGCAAATACGGCACCGACATATATGCCGACGGCAACTGGCTCGGTTTCCAGGTCGCCGACCTTGACGCCGTAATCGACCTCGGCCCGGAAACTACCGTAAGCAGCGTGACACTGCGCAACTACATCGAACCCGGCGCATGGATCTACGATACCCCCCGCATCGAAATCGAAGGCTCCGATGACGGCGAGCACTTCCGACCTATCTTCTCCCAGGAGTATCCGGTAGAGACTCACCACACCCATGAGCTGCGCACCCACCGCCTGGACTTCCAGCCGCAGACCGTGCGCTATCTCCGCGTAAAGGCCGAGAGCCTCAAGCAGATTCCGGAGTGGCATACGCTCGCCACCGGCTATCCGGCGTTTATCTTCGTCGATGAAATCATCGTTGAATAGCTACCCTACAGCCTAATCACATACCAATTCGTCGACACCTTATCCTATTGATATTCCGAAGTTTGTATCTAATCATAATCTAATCATCCGCTTAATTGCTATTGCGCTGCCGAATCAGGCAGACTAAATTTGCAGGCGAATCAAAAATCTTGAATTATGAGAAATTACAGACTCACAAAACCAATCGCACTCGCGCTGGCGGCTGTCAGCATGCTGCCGGCGCGGGCTGTCACACTGAACGTAACTGTCCCCGAA
>CAMWUD010000235.1 GCA_947177365.1 uncultured Porphyromonadaceae bacterium
ATCAAGACTCTGCGTCCGGAAATCAAAGTATACGGCGTACAGTCGGCCGGTGCCCCGTCAATGTACCAGTCGGTCAAGGAAGGCCATCGAGTACACCTCGACCGAGTCAGCACCATTGCCGACGGCATAGCGGTAAAAGAACCCGGCGAACTCACCTACGAACTCATCTGCAAATACGTCGACGAAATTGTGACTGTCTCCGACGAAGAAACCGCAGCAGCCATTCTCGCTCTGCTCGAACAGCAGAAACTCGTGGCTGAAGGTGCCGGCGCTGTCGCAGTGGCAGCGGCCATGTTCGACAAACTGCCTATCAAAGGCAAGAAAGTGGTCTGCCTGGTATCGGGCGGCAACATCGATGTCACTACCCTCAGCCGCGTGGTAAACCGCGGACTCACCAAGAGCGGACGCAAATATTCGTTCATAATCGACCTCGACGACAAACCGGGACAGCTCTCGGGTGTCTGCAACGTGGTGGCTGACCAGGGCGGCAACATCCTGTCTGTAACCCACGAACGCGTAAACACCGGCGCTGAAATCAACGGCTGCACCGTCCGCGTCGAAATGGACACTCGCGACATGGCTCACATCGATGCCATACGCCAGGCTCTCAAAGACGCCGGTTTAACGGTAAAAAACTGACCACAACATAAATAACCGCGCTGGCCGGTGCCCGACATGGACACCGGCCTGCGCTGTATATGCGTATGTTCAATTCCGGGGGCAGCATGCCGACATCACACGGCGGCACAGCTGCTCGTGACGGCTGCGGGTATACACCAGCACAGCGTTGAACAATGTAAGCTCTACCAGAAAGTAGACCCAGGGCACATTAAGAAGCAGACAGACAAACAGCGTGATGCAACGCCAGTTGAAGGTCATGAAATTCTCCCACTTGCACAGCGGGAAACTCAGCGGCAGGAAATTGCGGCGGATGCAGTCGTACATCGGTGAACTTTCGTCAAGTCCTCGAAGCTCCTCCTTGAGTTTCTGAAACGCCGGAGTGGCACGCTCCTGCTTCTGGGTATAGCCGAGATAGAACCAGTTGACAAGCTGCTGGAAACGGCGCCCGTCGGCCTTCGCCTTAAGATAGCGCTCCCTGACATCCAACGACGAGTCAAGCTCACTGCCGCTCTTGCCTTTGAGGAAAAACAGATGCGCCTGACGGTAGTAATCGGCAAGCGCCGCCTGCTGACCGTGGCATGCCCCCGCAACAGCAGCCACCACCCATATCAGCCACGGATGCTCGTGAAAATACGGTACATCCCTCATCGTACGCAGGCAGATGGCTACATAGATGCTCACAAACCACACATCGCCCGCAGCGCCGTCGAGTATGCGGCCGAGTTTGGAAAACTGCCCCGTGAGGCGCGCCAGCTGGCCGTCGGCGCTGTCATAACTGTTGGCCCACACAAGCAGGAACATGCCCAGAAGGGTTATCCAGATATTGCTGTAGTAAAAGCATATGGCCGCGCCTACGCCCAGAAACATCGAGGCTACTGTCACCACATTCGGATGCACTCCGAGCCTGCGGAAAAGCCACGCCCAGGCAAAGCCAATCGGACGGTAGAAACAAAGGTCGATATTCTCCTCGGTGTCGCTCGATTTCAGTGTCGAACGGTATTCTTCTGATATACTCTTAAACATCGGCACTACATTCTGACATGGTGAAGAACTCATTGGCCTGCCCGAGATCGTGCAGGTTGTCGATATCGAATGCCTTGGTGAATTCAAACGGAAGCACCTCTATGGCGGTACGTACCGCCAGTGTCCTCTGGAAGTCGCTCAGCGACTCGGGATAGTGGCCGCTGTCTCTGACCGCTTCCATGCACCGGCGGCTCAGTCCGTACAGTCCGGCTGACACTATGGCTCCTTCGGCGAACGGCTCGCCGCCATAGCGGTAATCGATTATTTCTCCGCGTCCGTCGATACGGGCATAAAGCGGACTCTCGTCATCGATATATCGGGTAAGTCCCATCAGCGACTCTTCATCGCCCATCGCCTCGACTGCTGCCACATAACTGCGAAACTCATCCATAGGAAACACTGTGTCCACCGTCATACCAATGAAACGGCCGTCAAGGCAGTCGGTGGCGGCCAGAAGGCTCTCATAGGAGTTCTCGGTTATTACCGGATTCACCACTATGTTGCCCCATCTGGCCTTCAGTTCCTCAAGATAGGGGATAAAACCTTCCATTCTCGGATTCGCGGCTATGCTTATCACTTCGGCGCCACAGCCTTGCAGAAGACCTATCAGACGGCCTATCATCGGCTCGCCCATCACTTCCACCATCGGTTTGGGTGTCTGCACGCCTTCCTTTACAAAGCGGCTGCCATGGCCTCCGGCCAATATCGCGTATTTCATATTTCTGTTTCTTAGGTATTTGAAGATTATACTGCCGGCAGAGTGCTGCCGTTCAGTTTGCGGTATAGATTCAGCGCATATACATCGGTCATGGCGCTTACATGGTCCACCACGGCCTGCAGTTTGCCGTAGAGTGTCGGAGCCGACACATCATACTGCAGCGGAACCTGCGACAGCAGCAGCCTCGAATAGTTCAGCTCAGGCCGGACCACGGCATCCACAAGCTTTTCGAGCAGGAATGTGATGATACGGTTACCGGCCAGCTCTATGTCCACAACATCCGACGCGCAATATATCTTCCGCATCGACAGTTCGTTGCATCGGGCATACGCCTCGCTCTCGGTGCCGCTTACATTCTTCAGCAGGCTCCCCTGGAAATCGCCCTTGAGTATACTGGCCTCGTTTGCAAGAAAACACTCGGCGCAGCGGTCGACCAGAGCGCCTATCACACACGACCTCAGATATGCCACCTGCTCGTTGGGGTCGTCGACACGCAGCATATTCTCCACTATCTTGTCGCGGCGAGGCGCCTCAAAGTAGCCGAGCAACAAGTCGGTAACCTCCGCTGTTGTGATGATTCGCAGCTTGTGGGCATCTTCAAGATCCATGACCTCATAACAGCAGTCGTCGGCGGCCGCGCCCAGATCCACA
>CAMWUD010000236.1 GCA_947177365.1 uncultured Porphyromonadaceae bacterium
TCGGCAGCGCACAATCTGCGAAAAAATATGCAACCCTGGCGTTAACATTTATTGTTGAACCGGCTCTAAACCTCTGAACGGTTGCTTACGACAGCGGCCGCTGGCTGAGACCGGCTGAATCACTGCCAATGTGCAGCATGACCGCCTGACTCTACCGGCGGTCGCTGTCAGATAAAGCGCCGGACTGCTGCGGAATGCCGCAGACTTACAAATAAACATCCGTAATATGCGTCTGATTACAGTTGCTATCCATACATACGACCATGCTGCCGCGTTGCGGCGCCGTCTTGAGCGTGAAGGAATCGAGGTGGTACTCCAGAATGTGAATCTGGAGTCGCCGGTCGTATCTTCGGGAATGCGCGTCAGAATACATGAGCGTGATTTGCCGCTTGCATTGCGCATAATCGAAAATCCTGATATTTTCCCCGACGAGGAGCCTCAGCAAGGAAGCGAAAAGAAAGAAATACTCGTGCCGATAGACTTCAGCTCGCATTCATTCAATGCCGCGCGTGTAGCTGTCGGCCTTGCCGATATTCACGGCAGTGACCTGCGTCTGTTTCATACCTATATAGACCCGGTAGTGGCAGGCAAGATGCAGCTGAGCGATTCGCTTACTTATGAACTGACCGATGCCGACAGTCGCAAGCGAATAGTCGATGAAGCAAACCGGAGTATGCAGAGGGTAGTGGATGTGCTGAAAGAGCAGATGCGAAGCGGAGAGTTACCGGCGGTGAAAATCAATGCCGAAATAACGGAAGGTGTCCCGGAAGATGAAATTATCCAGTATGTCAAGAGCCGGGCTCCGTTTATGGTGGTGATGGGCACCCGGAGTTTCGAGAAGAAAGAGCGGGAGATGATAGGCAGTGTGTGCGCCCAGGTGCTTGACAGCTGCCGGTCGTCGGTGCTTGTGATTCCGGAGAATGCCGTATTGTCATTGGACAGCGGGCAGATGAAGCAGCTGTTTTTTGCGAATCTTGATCAGGAAGACATTCTGGCGATGGATACATTTTTCCGTGTGTTCCCTGACAGACGGACAGTGGCGTCAGTCGTGAACATACCCGGAAAGCGGCGTCTGATTGAACGCGCCAAAGCCGATACGCCCGAAAGGCTTGTGGGAGTTTTCCCCACCACATATCCGGCATCGTCGTTCATGGCTGCCGACATGGCTGCCGCGGCGGTTCTGGATGACTTCGACCGTCTGCACTTGCAGAATTCCTATGATATTCTTGTCATACCCAATAAAAAGAAAGGTCTGCTCAGCAGGGTGTTCAATCCCGGACTGGCCCAGCGACTGCTTTTCCGGGCCGATGTGCCAATGCTTGTGATTCCGGTGTGACCTGCCGCTCCGTTGCGGTCAAGGCGGCCTTCTACAGTTGGAAATTGAACAGCGCCTGGCTGCGGCCGATAATGTCGGCAAGCACCGCGCTCGACTGCGGACCTGCCTGTTGCTCTCCCAGCATGACGACAGGCGACTGCACTATGCCTTCGCTGATCATCTGTCCGAGAATCTGATGCGCGCCTCTGATGAGGTGCGGAAGTTCCGGCGCGATATTCCGGTCGGCGTTCTGATAATAGAAATACAGCCGGGATGCCCAGAGAGAAAACAGCACCGGCACATGCTCTTCGGTAAATTCATCGTGTGGCATCTGTGCGGCCAGTTCGCCGAACGCGCTTAGTGCCAGGAACGTGAGTCCGCACAGTTCGGTCATACGGCTGTCGTCGCAACCTTGTCCGGCGATATCGAGCATCAGCAGAGATGTCACAGCTGTGAAGTAGGCCGGAGCGGCTTGTCCGCAAGCCTGCAACAGTTCGCAGTGTATGGCGGCAGCCAGGGCAAACATGCGGCATTCGTCGCTGCGTTCGGCTTTTGCATTTACTTTGCGCCGGAGAGACTCGTCGACACGGGCAAGCAGCACACCGGAAAGATTCAGCGCATCCTCACGCGATTCAGCGCTGTATACTTCGGCTTTGAGTCGTTGGAATTCAGTGGAGTCGATACTCATTTCTTGTCAGATTTCTTGTCGGTTTCATCCGCGAAGCGGTTGGGAAAATGCAGTTTCAGTCTCGGACGCACGTATGCGCGGATTATGAAGAAGAGTCCCAGCAGAATAAACGGGATACTGAGCAGTTGCCCCATGTTCAGCAGCATGTCGGCCTCCCACGGCTCCTGGTCGTTTTTTACAAATTCAATCAGGAAGCGCGGCAGGAATATGCCGGTGAGGAATGTTCCGAAAATCAGTCCGGGGCGTTCCTGCGCATTCTTTTTCCAATACATCCACATGAGCAGGCCGAACAGAGCGAAGTAGCATAGTGCCTCGTATATCTGAGTCGGATGGGCGGGCATGGTCTCGCCGTTGCGCACAAATATGAAGCCCCAGGGGAGATCGGTGTAATGTCCATAGATTTCAGAGTTCATCAGGTTGCCGAAGCGTATAAGTCCGCCTACCAGCGCGATGGCTATGACCAGACGGTCGAATGTCCACAGCGGGCTACGCTTTGACACGAATATAGAAAACAGAATCACAGCCAGAATCACGCCTACGGCACCGCCGTGGCTTGCGAGTCCGCCTTCCCAGGTATATAGAATCTCTATGGGATGCTGCGAATAGTAGTCCCACGCATAGAAAAACACGTGGCCGAGGCGGGCACCGACAACGGTTCCGACTCCGACATAAAGAAGTAATGTGCCAAGCCAGCGCTCGGGGGCGCCTTCATGGCGGAACATCTTGGCTACAAGATTGAAACCAATCCAGAATCCGATGGCGAACATCAGGCCGTACCACCGTACGGTCAGAGGCCAGGAGAGCAGGGTGGGATCAGCATCCCAGATAATGTAATTCAGCACGTTGGAGTATTGTTTGGATGTGATGGTTTAAAATTCTACTCGGGTTTATGATTTGCTCTTGCGCGCGGAAAAGAATTCTCTTGTGGCCTTGCGCACACGTCCGCTGAGCAGCAGCACGCTTATCATTGTGGGTATAGCCATAAGCG
>CAMWUD010000237.1 GCA_947177365.1 uncultured Porphyromonadaceae bacterium
GGCACCAGCGGC
Source organism: uncultured Porphyromonadaceae bacterium (assembly GCA_947177365.1). Lineage (GTDB taxonomy): Bacteria > Bacteroidota > Bacteroidia > Bacteroidales > Muribaculaceae > CAG-873. The sequence goes on from CAMWUD010000237.1 coordinate 13, forward strand.
ATCTCCATGTACGCCTGGGGCAAGGACGGCAGCGGCAAATCCGTGGAACCCTGCGGCGCATGGCCCGGCAAGACTCTCACCGAAACCACTTCCGTAGCCGGTGACGACTGGTACTACTTCACCTTCGACGACATGGAAGCTGTCAACGTCATCTTCGGCAAAGACGGCAACAAGACCGCCGACATCACCGGCATCGACGAAGACACATTCTTCACCTACACAGGCGGAACCGACTACAAGAAAGAAGACGTCAGCGTCACCCCCGTGCCTGCAGTGAAATTCTCGCCCAACGGCGGTGAATTCACCGACAAGGTAAGCGTGACCGCCACCGTAAGCAACGCCACTTCCGCATGGTACAAAATCGGCGACGGCGCACAGACCTCCATCAGCGGCACAGGCGCCACCTTCGTTCTTGGCAACGACATGGCCGAAGGCGAAAGCGTGACTGTAAGCTGGAGCGCCACCGGCAACGGCGAGACCCGCACCGGCTCCGTTACATTCAAGAAGGTGAAACCCGCGCCCCAGCCCACCGGCTTCGTGGTTTACTACGACAACTCGGTGACCTCATGGTCTACTGTATACGTCCACTACTGGGGCGGTGAGTCAGCTTCCGAATGGCCCGGCGTGAAGATGGAACAGGGCAACAACCACATCTGGTACTACACCTTGCCCGAAGGCACCACCGGCGTGGTGTTCAACAACGGCGGTAGCGACCAGACAAACGACATCAGCCCCGAGGCATACCATGTATACAAAGGCACTGGCAACCGCAACTTCAGCGATGAAGGCATCTACTCTTCGGCTGTCGATGTGGTGGTGGAAGACGAAAACGAAGCACCTGCCGAATACTACAACATGCAGGGCATACGCGTCGACCAGCCCAGCGCAGGATTCTACATCATGCGTCGCGGCTCAAAAGTGCAGAAAATCTATATCCACTGATTATAGATTGAAAATGTCATAACTTCACGGCCCGGTCTCTGGAAGACCGGGCCGTGTCTGTCTATCGGCGGGCGTAGTCGAGAACCACGGGCGACTCCACATCCACCCCGTACTGACGGGCACGCTCAAGGATTGCGCGGGCAAGACGCGGTTTGAGTTCCTCGGGGCAATATCGGAAATATGCCTCAGCCGCCCTCACATGAGCCGCATCCGGCATAGGATACTCACGGCGTTCCGGCAAGCCGAAAACCGAATCCGGAAGCGAAGCCTTTTCTCTACTGTCTAAACGGTCGTTCATTGCTGTATGAATTTATTTATAGAGATATAACCGCAGAGCAAATGCTATTGTTGACCTTTGAGAAGAGCCATTTAGACAAAAATTGCAAAATGCAGAGCGAAGGATTTAGAGCCGATATTGCCGTTCGGATAATTTTGCGTAACTTTGCAGAAACAAACCTAAACAACTATGCGCCTTATCATCCAAGAAAATTACGACAAACTGTCGAAATGGGCTGCGGAATACGTTGCATCGCGTATCAACGCCGCAAACCCCACCGCCGACAAACCTTTTGTGCTCGGCTGCCCCACCGGCTCTTCACCCCTGGGCATGTACCGCGCCCTGATCGAGCTCAACAAGCAAGGCAAGGTATCATTCGCCAACGTTGTAACCTTCAACATGGACGAATACTGCGGACTGCCGCAAGACCACCCCGAAAGCTATCACAGCTTCATGTGGAACAACTTCTTCAGCCATATCGACATCAAGCGAGAAAATGTCAACATCCTTGACGGAAACGCAGAAGACCTTGAGGCCGAATGCCGACGCTTCGAGGACAAAATCAAATCCTACGGCGGAATCGACCTGTTCATGGGCGGCGTAGGCCCCGACGGCCATATCGCCTTCAATGAACCCGGCTCATCGCTCACCTCGCGCACACGCCAGAAAACACTTACCCACGACACCGTGATAGCCAACTCACGATTCTTCGGCGGCGACCTCAACGCAGTGCCCAAGACAGCCCTCACAGTAGGAGTCGGCACCATAATGGACGCCCGCAGCGTAATGCTTCTGGTCAACGGACACAACAAAGCCCGTGCACTCAAGCATGGTGTAGAAGGCGGCATAAGCCAGATGTGGACAATATCAGCCCTCCAGCTCCACCCGCAAGCCATTATCGTAGCCGATGAAGACGCCTGCGACGAACTGAAACTCAGCACTTACAGATACTTCCGCGACATCGAAAGCGCTCAACGCCTGTAAAAAACACAAAAAGCTCCGCCTCCCGGAGCTTTTTTTTTGTTTTCTCGAATCTTTTATTTACCTTTGCATCTGAAAAAAATACTCTATTCAAAAACATCATAACAAACAGAGACGTTTTAACTATTGTGTCGCCGAGAGGTGGCGCGAACCAATAAATTTCCACAGTACAAATCACCGCGAATACACTACGCAAACATTACTCTATCATGGACAGCATTAACAACGGCTCCCAGCTGCCGGAAGGCGGAGCTGAAAAAAAGCCCAAACGCCCCAGAATCGCCCATGCCCCCTCTGCTGCTGACAGCAACGACGGTGGCGCACCCCGTTACGAACGTGTGAACTACCACCGCCAGCCCGACGGTGAGCAGGACGGTAACCAGCGCCCTTATCAGCGCCCCTACCAGCCGCGTCCTTACGGCCAGAACAGACCTCAGGGCGGATACAACAACCGTCCCGGAGGATACAACAACTACAACCGTCAGAACCCCGACGGAGGCTACCAGCCGCGCAACTACCACAATCCCGAAAACACTGCCGAGAACGCAGCCGACTCCGAAGGCGCACAGCAGTATCAGGGCGGATACCAGCCACGCCAGTATCAGCCGCGCCCCTATGGCCAGAACAGACCCCAGGGCGGATATAACAACAACCGTCAGGGTGGATACAACAACCAGAACCGTCAGGGCGGATACAACAACCAGAACCGCCAGGGCGGATACAACAACCAGAACCGCCAGGGTGGATACAACAACCAGAACCGCCAGGG
>CAMWUD010000238.1 GCA_947177365.1 uncultured Porphyromonadaceae bacterium
GTACAGCACCGGTTTGTCAGTACGCCAGCAGTGCGGATAGTTGTGGACATGCTTCTCTATCTTGAACACACGGTCGGTCTGCTTTAGCATCATGCAGATAGACACATCAAGTGTCTCGGTCTCTTCAGTTGCGGCCGGATCGTAGGCGTTCTTCACATAGCGGCCTTCCCATTCCTTGTAAGCCTCGACGTCAACGGAGTTTTTCACAAATTCGGGGTCGAGGTCGCTCAGACGGTAGAGGCGACCCTGCATGTCGACCATCGGACGTACGTTGCCGTCCTTGTCGGTCAGGTGCAGAGGCGGGATTCCGTTCTGGCGGCTCACCTTAAGGTCATCGGCACCGAATGTTCCGGCTATATGCACTATACCGGTACCGTCTTCTGTCGTCACGTAGTCGCCGGGGATTACACGGAAGGCTCCTTCGCCGGGGTTCATCCAGGGAATGAGCTGCTTGTAGTGCATGCCCACAAGTTCGGCTCCGGTCATCCGGGCCACTACCTGCCAGGGCACCACCTTGTCGCCCTTCTGGTATTCTTCGAGGGGCATGTCTTTTCCTTTGGGGTTGAGCACCTGCTCCAGCAGAGCCTCTGCCAGCGCCACTGTGACAGGATTGCCGGAATACGGATTATATGTGCGGACTACACAATATTCTATCTGCGGGCCAACGCACAGGGCGGTGTTGCTCGGCAGTGTCCAGGGGGTTGTGGTCCATGCCAGCAGGCAGGCCTTGCCCCAGCCTTTGAATGCGTCAAGCGGATCCACCAGCTCGAACTGCGCGATACATGTGGTATCCTTGACATCGCGATAGCAACCGGGCTGATTCAGCTCATGCGAGCTGAGTCCGGTGCCGGCGGCAGGCGAATACGGCTGGATGGTATAGCCTTTGTACAGATAGTCTTTCTTGTACAGCTGTGCCAGAAGCCACCACACCGACTCTATATACCGGTTGTCGAATGTTATGTAGGGGTCGTCGAGGTCTACCCAGTAGCCCATGGAGTTGGTCAGGGAGGTCCACTCTTTTGTATATTTGAGAACCTCGCGACGGCAGGCCGCGTTGTACTCGTCGACAGATATTTTCTTGCCTATATCTTCTTTGGTGATTCCGAGCGCCTTTTCCACGCCGAGTTCCACCGGAAGTCCGTGGGTATCCCAGCCTGCTTTGCGCTTCACGTGGAAACCTTTCATGGTTTTGTAGCGGCAGACCACGTCTTTTATCGTACGTGCCATGACGTGATGAATACCCGGCATGCCGTTCGCCGACGGCGGACCTTCGTAAAACACAAAACTCGGAGCGCCTTCGCGCACCTTCATACTCTGCTCGAACAGTCCGGCTTTCTGCCACTGCTCAAGCATCTGACGATTCACCTCGGGGAGATTCAGAGCGTTATATTCAGTATATTTCATTTCAATTACAAGAATGAATATGGTTACGTAAAAACAAAAAGGGGTGCGTCAGCTGTAGGCTAACACACCCTTTAGGTTGAACTTCCGTATGCCGGAAAACTGACCGTGCGGTCTGTTTATTATTCAGCGGCGGGAGCTTCGGTTTCTTCTGCAGGGGCTGCGGCTGCCTCAGCTTCGGCTTTAGCTGCAGCAATTTCTGCTTTCTTTTTAGCCACGAGTTCGGCCTTGGCCTTGTTCTTGGCTTCTTCGTCCTGCTGACGCTGTTTGGCTGCGAGTTCCTGCTTGTCGGCCATCGAGGTCTTCATAGCTTCTACTTTAGCTACTTTTTTCGACTTCCAAGCCTCGAAGCGACGCTGTGCTTCAGCTTCGTCGAACGCGCCCTTGCGGACACCGCCCTGAAGATGCTTCATCAGCAGCACGCCCTCGTTGGAGAGGATGGTGCGTACAGTATCGGTAGGTTGTGCACCCACGTTAACCCAATACAAAGCCCGCTCGAAATTGAGAGTGATTGTAGCAGGATTAGTGTTCGGATTATAGGAACCTATCCTTTCAATGAATCTACCATCTCGTGGTGCCCTGCTATCGGCGATAACAATAGGATAAAACGCATAGTTCTTGCGACCATGGCGTTGTAATCTAATTTTAGTTGCCATTAATGTTTATTTTGGTTTTGTATTGTTTTGCGAGCGCAAAGGTACGACTTTTTTTTGTATCTGCCAAATTTTTTTCGCTCTGATTTGAAAACCGATTATTTTTCAAGCAGTTTGGCAAATTCATCCGACGGAATGGTCACATCAAGTGTCTCAGAGCCGACTTTGATTTTGAGCTGCAGTCCGCACTTCTTGTTGACGAGCGCCTCAACCTGGCTCTTGTCTTTGCCGGTGAGATCGTCCGAAGCCTTGAGCTGCTGCACCATGGCTGCTTTCATGGTTTCTTCAATCTGTTCTTTACCGAACTGCTTTATTACCGACTCCATCTGGGCGGCCTCGGTCTTGCCGACTTCCATCTCTGCCACGATGTTGGTACCGTCGTACTCCACAGTCTTGAATTCCTTAGTCTTTTTGAGTTCGTTGACAACGTCTTCGATCGCTGCGTCGTCCGACTGCTTGCAGGCGGTAAACTGAACGGCTCCGATGATGGCCACAGCCACAAGAAGAGCATACTTTGCAATTGTTTTCATTTTGTTTTTACGTTTTATTTAAATGATTGATGTTATATCTGATTGATAGAGAAATTCAGAGAGCGGAACTAATCTCCTGCGGACTGATTCGCGCGTCTACGGTCTGCGCACCGCATTTGTAATGAACCCTTATGCCGCAGCCTGCCTTGGCAAGTTCGGAGAGCAATTCCGAAGCTGCGGCATCCATAGTCTTGAAACTCGCGGTAATCTGTTCTTTTAATATATTGCCGAAAACTTCCGGCCCCACATTCCGTATGGACTCCTCGGCCGACGTGTCCGAATCGTTGATTGTCATCACCACATCCTGTCCGTCGTAGTCCGCCACCGCTCCATTGTCGTTAAGCGTCTTTACATACGAATCTATATAGAAGTTGCCGGAC
>CAMWUD010000239.1 GCA_947177365.1 uncultured Porphyromonadaceae bacterium
TGATGCCGTAGCGACGCAGGAAGAACGGAATGAGCAGGATACACAGTGCTTCCGACACCTGCGAGAGTGAAATCAGGGCGTTGGCGTTGTGTACGCCCCAGTCGCCTGCAAAAGCGGGAACATCCTTGAAACTCTGTATAAAGGGATTGGCAAAACCGTTTGTAATCTGCAGAGACACACCCAGCAGCATGCTGAAGATGAAGAAGGCAGCCATCTGCTTGTCTTTGAAGAGATAGAAGGCACGCAGGCCGAGAGCGTCAGCCACCGACGACTTGCCGCTGTTGTTGGTAGGGCAGGGCGGCATGGTGAGGCAGTACAGCGCCAGGATGAAACTGAGTGTGCCGGAAGTGAACAACTGCTGGTATGTGTTCTGGTATCCGGTGAAATTCACGAAAAGCATGGCGCAGATGAATCCGACAGTGCCGAGAGTCCGAATCGGGGGGAAATTCTTCACGGTGTCGAGTCCGGCTTTGTTGAGAGCCGTATAAGCCACGGAGTTGCTAAGACCGATAGTAGGCATGAAGAATGCCACCGAGATTGTATATAAGGTGAACAGGGGAGTGAATTCAAGTCCGGCGCCGGCATCCATGGCGTACCATCCGGCGGCAATCATGAAAGAGCCGGCCATGACGTGACAAAGGCTCAGCATCTTCTGGGCCGGAATCCAGCGGTCGGCGACTATGCCGACAAGAGCCGGCATGAAGATAGATACAATTCCCTGGACGGCGTAGAACCATCCGATTTGTCCGGCCAGACCGTTCTGGGCGAGAAATGCGCCAAGCGAGGTAAGATATGCACCCCATACGGCGAATTCCAGAAAGCCCATGGCCGCGAGTCGAGTTTTGATATTTTTCATCTCAGTGGTTTTAGATTTATCCGGTGGTGTTATTTATTGCCGTCTCTGGCGGCACGTTTACGGTTGAGTATCTCGCTGACGCGGGCAGCCTCTTCATAGTTCTCATCCTCGATCAGCTGGGCGAGAGTGCGTTCGAGTTCTTCAATCGCATAATTCTCAAGTTTAGGCTCAGCCATATAGTCGGCGCCTCTGACATTGAGCAGGTCAGAATCATCGTCCATAGGGTCGTCGTTGTCATCGATGGCTTCGGGGTCGATTTCATCGGGGTGGCGTAGGGCGCCGTCGTCATCGATTATGAAGCCGGTTTCCTGAAGGATGGCGTTTGTGGTCAGTATCGGGGTGCGGGTACGTATTGCAATGGCTATTGCATCGGAGGTGCGGGCGTCAAGCACAATGGTGCGGTCGCCGTCGCTGAAAGTCAGTTCGGAACTGAACACTCCGTCCTCGAATTTATAAATGAATACCTCTTTGAGCTTGACGCCGAAGGCATGGGCGAAGCTTACAAACAGGTCGTGGGTGAGCGGGCGGGGAGGATTTATGCCTTCAAGCCGTATGGCTATAGACTGTGCTTCGGCTGCTCCGATTACTACCGGAATGCGGTATGGACCGCCTTCCTGAGCCAGAAGCAGGGCAAAGGCGCCACTGTGAAGCTGACTGTAGCTTATGCCCATCACATATAATTTGACACGGTCATCCATTCTGTCGTGGTTCAGTTAGGTTAGAAGACTGCTGTTCGATTTTGCGTCCGGTTATTATTCCGCTTCCGTAGCAGAGAGTCGCCGACGGGTCGTAGATGACGGCGAACTGTCCGGGTGCGATACCCTGGACTTTCTGTTCCGATTCAAGCAGATAGCTGCCGTCGGGCAGCCGTGTTATCTCGCCGGACAGGAAGTTGGGCATATGCCTGTTCTTGAAACACACTTTGCGCCGGTTGCAGTCGTTGCCCCAGGGGTCGGCTGTGATGAAATGCATTTCCTCAAGGTGCAGAGTGTGTCCGTACTGCCGTTCGGTGTCGTATCCGTTGGATACATATATCACGTTGTCGCTTACGTTCTTTTTTACGACATACCACGGGCCGCCGCTGAGCCCCAGTCCTTTGCGCTGGCCAATGGTATGAAACCAATAGCCTCGGTGAGTGCCGAGTTTCCGGCCGCTGTCAATGTCGACAATAGCTCCCGGGCGTTCGCCGAGGTGGCGGCGTATGAAGTCGTTGTAGTTGATTTTGCCCAGAAAGCATATTCCCTGCGAGTCCTTCCGGTAGGCATTTGGCATGCCGGTGCGGATTGCGATTTCGCGGACTTCGGATTTGGGTATGTCGCCGATGGGGAAAACCAGATGGCGGAGCTGGTCGTAACTGATGCGCGCGAGGAAGTCGGTCTGGTCCTTGACCGGGTCGACGGCAGTGGCGAGCCATTTTTTGCCGTCAATTTCTTTAGTGGCCGCATAGTGGCCGGTGGCGGTGAGGTCGAATTCATGCCCCCAGCGCTGTTCGAAGAAGCCGAATTTAATCATCTTGTTGCACATCAGGTCGGGGTTCGGAGTCAGACCGGCCTTTACGGTACGGAGGGCATAGTCCATGACGTTGTCCCAGTATTCCTGATGCAGCGATACTATCTCAAGGGGGAGTTTGAATTTGGCGGCGATGAAGCGGCACATCTCGATGTCTTCCTCGGCCGAGCAGTCGCCTTCTCCGTTGTCGTTGCCGATACGGATATAGAACAGTTGCAGGTCGTGCCCCTGTTCAAGCAGCCGGTGGACAGCCACGGCGCTGTCGACGCCACCCGAAATCAAAACAGCGATTCTCATGATTATTTCAGATTGCGTCCGAGCGCGCCGAAACCGTTGAGGAGGTTGTCGACGGGCACATTCTTTACTTTGATGATTTTGTTGTTTACCAGATAGATGGCCGGCGTTTCCCTGAGGTCGAAATACTCATCGGCATCGGGAGCGGCCACTATTGTCCAATTCTGAGGGTATTCAGTGGCGGCGGCCAGCCATACGGCATCGTCTGGTTCGCCGGGGTAGATGCTTACAATCACGAGTTTTCCGGCGTCAATAAGGCGCCTGGCGTTGTAGTCGGCGCTCA
>CAMWUD010000240.1 GCA_947177365.1 uncultured Porphyromonadaceae bacterium
AAGAACCGGTAAGCGGGCCTGGTTCAATACGGTCCTTCTGACCCTTTACAATCGCCGGGAAAAAGCGGGCATCGATAGCGCCGCCGACGATACAGTTGCAGACCACGAGCTTTCCGCCCCATGCCAGAGGAATTTCCTGAGTGTCGCGGACACTCATTTTGAATTCCTGATTTCCGAAACGGAAGCTGTCGGGAGCCGGCATACCCTCGCTGTAAGGCTCGACTATGAGGTGTACTTCTCCGAACTGACCGGCGCCACCCGACTGTTTCTTGTGTCTGTAATCGGCGCGCGATGCCTTGGTGATAGTCTCACGATAGGGGATTTTGGGTTCTTCAAACAGGATAGGCAGCTTGTCGTTGTTCTCTACGCGCCATTTAAGAGTACGCAGATGGAACTCACCCTGACCGCTCAGAATTGTCTGTTTCAGTTCTTTCGACTGTTCGATTACCCAAGTGGGGTCTTCTTCATGCATACGGGTCAGAATCGCGTTGAGTTTCTCGGCATCGCTTTCTGTCACAGGCCGTACGGCGCGCTGATATTTCGGTGCGGGATACTTTATGAAATCGAATTCGATTTCGCATCCTTTTTCGTCGAGAGTATTGCCCGTGCGGACATCCTTGAGCTTTACCGTAGCGCCGATGTCTCCGGCTTCAAGTTTGTCGACAGCCGTCTTGATCTGTCCGCAGACACAATAGATTTGGGCGAGTCGTTCCTTGCCACCTCTGGTCACATTGTCAAGGTCGTCGCCGGCTTTGAGTGTACCCGACATGACTTTGAAATAACTTACTTCGCCGATGTGAGGTTCGACAGTGGTCTTGAACATGAACACGCTCAGAGGGCCATTGGGATCCGGTTTGATTTCATTACCTTGGGTATCGACCGGAGCAGGCATATCGCTGACGAACGGCACCACATTGCCAAGGAATTCCATCATGCGGCGCACACCCATGTCTTTAGCTGCGCTTACACAGAAAACAGGGTATATCGAGCGGTCAATCAAACCTTTGCGGATACCCATACGCATTTCGTCTTCTGTAAGATGCTCTTCTTCGAAGAACTTTTCCATAAGGGTTTCATCGTTTTCCGCCGCAGCTTCCACAAGCGCCTTATGAAGTTCGTTGGCACGTTCCATCTCTTCGGCAGGAATATCCTCGATGGTAGGCACGCCACCTTCGGGTCCCCAGGAGTATTTCTTCATCAGGAGCACGTCTATCATGGCGTTGAATCCCGGGCCGGAGGCAAGGGGATACTGAATGGCCACGACTTTAGGGCCGAATACTTCTTTCATCTGTTCGATGACATTTTCATAGTCGGCCTTCTCGCCATCGAGCTGATTTATAGCGAAGATTACGGGTTTGTTGATTGATGTGGCAGTACGGAAGATATTCTGTGTGCCGACTTCAACGCCATACTGGCCATTGATTACGATTACACCGGTGTCAGTCACATTGAGAGCTGTGATGGCATTTCCTACGAAGTCGTCAGCGCCGGGGCAGTCAATGACATTTAGCTTCTTTCCGAGGAACTCGGCATAGAACACAGTAGAGAAAACAGTTGAGCCGTATTCTTTTTCTACGGGGAAATAATCGCATACAGTATTGCCGGCTTCTACAGAGCCACGGCGTTTTATAACTCCACACTCGTAAAGCATCGCTTCGGCGAGTGTGGTTTTTCCGGAGCCCTTGCTTCCGAGAAGGGCAATGTTTTTGATCTGGTCAGTCTTATAAACTTTCATGCTATTAGGGTTTTATTGTTTGACTGTATCCAAAGCCGGTGTGTGCCGGCGAGGGTTCATTAGGTTTTCGGCTGCAATTTAATGCTTTTTTTTAGAACTGCAATAACAGACTTATATGTTAGACAACATATTTTTGAAAAAACATAGAGACGTTCTATTTTTTTCGTGTCAGCTGAACTGTCCGCACAAGGCAACTGGGAAACGAGTACCGATGCCTGAAAAGTTGAATATAGGCCTGCTCTGACGAAAATATGCGGTATGAATAGCTGCAGTATGGATACTTTTTTGTAATTTTGGCATTCCTTTTGCATCAAGCATAGGGAACAAATGAATTACGATACAACAATATATGTTTTCCGATAACGACGACGACAATAACAACAAGATGGTAACCATCGGTCGCATAGACATTGATGCGACTAAATTCAATAAAAAGCCTGACATCAAGAACCTGCCTGTGCTTGTCACCAAGAATCTGGTGCTGTTTCCGGAAGTGGTTGTACCTCTTGCCCTCGGAAGGGAATCTGCAATGAGACTCGCCGTCAAGGCCAGCGAGGACGGAGAACCGATAGGGGTTGTCTGTCAGCTGAACAGCGATGACGAGCATCCGGACATTCATAGCGGATTGAGTTCATACGGTGTAGTGGCCGATGTACTGAATGTATTTGATTTGCCGGATGGTTCAAAGACCGCATTGCTGAAAAGCAGGAAAAAATTCAAGATTGAAAGCATAGAACTCCGCGATGATATTCCGGTAGCCAAAGTCAGACCGCTTGGCGACCGTGTGTCAAATCCGGATGAACTGCGCATTGCAGTCAGCGCAATAGAGACTGCCATACAGGAAGTATTGCAGGCCACACCGGACGGCCATAACGACGAGCTTAAAGCAAATATGAAATCGTATCGTGATGAAGTCCATCTGCTTGACTATTTGTGTACGATAGCGCCGGTCTCTCCATCCGACAAGATAGAGATGCTTGCCTGTGGCAGTTACAACAAGCGGAGCGAGCTTCTGCTCGGCAGTCTGTACGACCGTCTGGAAAAAATCAGAATCACGCGGGAGATTATGCTTAAAGCCAAGGAAAATCTCGACAACAACAACCGCAATGCATTCCTGCAGCAACAGATGGAAACAATACGGGAAGAGTTGTATGGCGACAGCGACGAGGCGGACAG
>CAMWUD010000241.1 GCA_947177365.1 uncultured Porphyromonadaceae bacterium
GCCCAAACCCGTTGAAGAAGAAGCCCCGAAACGGCAGCAGCGTCGACGCGACAAACGCAAAAAACAGAAACAAGACTAACTTCAAAGGGAGCCCGGCAAACAGACTCCCCGATAAAAAATATCCAAATGCAGTTCGCCCATCCGAAATTTCTATGGTTTTTCCTTGTGATGATACCACTGGCTGTATGGTATTTGCTCAAGCAGCGTAACGCCCGCCCGAGCATCGCCGTATCGTCCGTGGCCGCATTCGCAGGCATCGGACGGTCTTGGCGCCAGTATGTGCGGCACTTCCTCTTTGTGCTTCGTCTGGCGGCTCTTGGCTGCCTCATCGTGATTCTGGCCCGCCCGCAGGTGAAAGACCGGTGGAACACTTCCTCAACCGAGGGTACCGATATAGTGATAGCGCTCGACGTATCGACATCGATGCTCGCCAAAGACCTGACTCCTAACCGTCTGGAACGCGCAAAAAAAGTCGCACAGCAGTTTATCGACTCTCGTCCGAACGATAAAATCGGACTGGTGCTGTTCGCCGGCGAAGCCCTTACCGGTCTGCCCATGACCACCGACCGCGACGCACTCAAGGCCTATCTGAAAGCCGTGGATGTGAACCAGCTTGTCGACGGTACAGCCATAGGCGACGGCCTTGCCACGGCTGTGAACCGTCTCCGGGCCGACTCGCTCGTGAAAAGCAAAAGCATAATACTGCTTACCGACGGCTCGAACAACACCGGCATAACCACACCGCTCGACGGAGCCCGCGCCGCCAAGGAATACGGCATTAAAATCTACTCCATCGGCATCGGCTCCAACGGCACAGCCATGTTCCCCGACCATTACGACTATGCCGGACGCATCGTATACGCCCCGCACAAAGTCGTAATCGAGGAGGAGCCACTGCGGCAGATGGCTGCCAATACAGGTGGCAAATATTTCCGCGCCGACGACGACAACGCACTCGCCGACATATTCGCGGAAATCGACGCACTCGAAACCACTCACCTCGACGTACGCAACTATACCCATACCGAAGACGACTACATGCTCTGGGCATGGCTGTGCTTCGGACTGGTATGCCTTGAACTGCTGCTGCGCTATACCGTGGCACGATCAATCCCCTAATGACACCCAGCTATGTTTGATTTCGCAAACCCCATATTGCTTTGCCTGCTGGCTTCTGTAGGTATCTTTGCCGGACTTTACGCACTGGCACGGGCCGCCAGACGCAGAAAACTGCGCCGATTCGGCAAACCCGAAGTAATCGCGCCTCTGATGCCCGATGCGTCAAGATACAAACCGGCTATAAAGATTACTCTCGAACTCATTGCCCTTGCCGCCATTGTGATGGTTCTTGCCAGACCCCGCGCCGGCGAACGCGACACCACAGATGTAGCCCAGGGCATAGAAGTGATGATCGCATTCGACGTGTCGAACTCCATGTACGCATCCTCGACCGACTCCCCTGACGGAACCTCCCGCCTCGACCGCGCACGCATCACGCTCGAACGTCTCGTCGACCGCCTCGGCGGCGACAAGGTAGGTCTGGTCGCCTTTGCCGGAGAACCCAAAAGACTGCTGCCGCTCACAACCGACTACTATCTTACCAAAATGTTTATCGGTGACCTTACCCCCGCGATGTTTTCCGACCAGGGTACTTCGATAGCCGATGCGCTGAGCATGTGCGCCCAGTCTTTCTCCGGCGACGGCAAAGCTCCTCGCGCCATAGTGCTGCTGACCGATGTCGAAGACCTCGAAGACCAGGCGGCAGTACTCCAGACAGCCAAGGATATCGCAGCCGACACCATTCAGATCGATGTCATCGGCATGGGAACAGAAAAGTCCATGCCTGTGCCGATGCCCGGCGGCGGCATGCTTGAATACGACGGACAGACAGTGACGACATCGCTCAACGAGGCTCTCGCCCGCGATATTGCCAAAGCCGGAAAAGGTATATACGTCAACGGCGCTTCGACAAAAGCCCTCGACGAACTGGCCGACCAGCTCAAAGTACTCGGCACCACCGACTTCGGCAAAGTAAGCTACAAGACCAGCGCCGAACAGTTCCCCACATTCGCATGGCTTGCCCTGATCCTGCTTATCGCGGACATATTCGTGCTTGACCGCAAAATCGGATGGCTTAAACGTGTCAATTTCTTTACCAAGCCGGACAAGCAGCCAGCTGCCGCCGGCGACCAACCTTCCAAGAGCTCAAAGAAATGAACAAGCGATTTCTGAACATAATATCGGCCGCGGCTGCCGGCGGCATACTTCTGGGCGGAGCAGCATCCTGCTCGTCCAGCCCCGAAGTGCAGAAAAAAGAAGACCCTACCGTACGCCGCGAACGCGTGGCCGTCGAGCGGGGAAACGAACACTTCGCACACGGCGACTATGCCGATGCCCTCGACGAATACAACAGCGCCCTCGAGGCCAACCCTCTGTCGAAGACCGCGCGCTTCAACCGCGCGCTCGCTCTCTCGCAGCTGATTTCCGATGAGGAACGCGACCAGTTGCTGCAACCCGACAGTCTGCAGGTGAAAAACACCATGCGCCAGCAGGCTATCGAAGCATATTCAGCTTTTACCGGTAACCCGGCAGACACTTCATGGTACACCAACTCCAATTATAACCTCGGCAACCTGTATTATGCCGACGGCAAGTATTTCTACGACAAAGACTCCATACAGAACGCTCTGGCCGGAGATATGGCCGCAATGGCCGGCGGCAGCATGCAGGACTACCGCAAACACGCCGTATCGACACTCGAAGAAAGTGTGGCTGCCTATAAACGTACGCTCAATCTTGAGCCGGACCGCATGGAAGCCAGGGAGAACCTCCGACTGGCACAGATTCTGCTTGAAAAGCTCAAAGACAACAACGACGGAGGTGGCAACGACAACCAGCAACAG
>CAMWUD010000242.1 GCA_947177365.1 uncultured Porphyromonadaceae bacterium
GTACTATGACATATGTAAAGTCAGGGGAGCCGAGTCAAGTTCGGCTCCCCTGTACTTTATGACGATTCTTCAAGGTGCAAACGTCGTGCAATTCGCTATTCTGTCGAATCGGCTCTTACTCAATCATTTTAAGGAAGTCCTCTTCATTGATTACAGGAATCCCAAGACTGCGTGCTTTCTCAAGTTTCGCCGGGCCCATATTGTCGCCTGCCAGCACAAAATCGGTCTTTTTGGAAATCGAGCCGCTGTTCTTGCCGCCGTTACGCTCTATCATATCCTTGTACTGGTCACGGCTATGAAGTGAAAACACGCCACTGATGACAATTGTCTTGCCTGCAAGCCGGTCTGATTTCTGACCGCCCTCTTCCTCGGGAAGTTCCATCTGCACCCCGGCGATTTTAAGACGTTCGATGATGCTGCGGTTACTCTCAGAAGCAAAGAAATCCAATATGCTCTCGGCAATGCGCGGCCCGACATCTTCAATACTTTCAAGAGCTTCACGACCGAGAGACATCAGTTTGTCGACAGAACGCACGCTGCGTGCTATTTTCTTCGCGGTTGTCTCGCCCACATATGGAATTGAAAGAGCAAAAAGCACACGGTCGAAAGGAATCTGTCTGCTCTGCCTGATTCCATCCATCACCCTTTCGGCACTTTTGCGGCCGAATCCTTCAAAGTTTTCAAGATCTTCAACGCGCAGGTCGTAAAGGTCAGCGATACTTCGTACCAAGCCCCGCTCATAGAGCATCTTTGCGGTTTCCTCGCCGATACCGTCGATATCCATCATGCGCCGGCCTACAAAGTGTTCGATACGTCCGATAATCTGCGGAGGACAATTGTATTTGTCGGGACACACCCATGCGGCTTCGCCTTCCACCCTGACAAGGGGGGCACCGCACGCGGGACAATGGCTGACAAATTCAATCGGTCTTGCCGCCATTTCACGCGCCGAGGTATCTACTCCGGTGATTTTGGGGATTATTTCGCCCCCTTTCTCCACGTACAGCATGTCGCCTTCATGGATGTCAAGAGCCTTTATGATATCTTCATTGTGAAGCGAGGCCCGCTTTACTATTGTGCCGGACAGCAATACAGGTTCGAGATTGGCTACCGGGGTGATGTTTCCCATCCTGCCGACATCGAACGACACATATCTCAGTCGTGTAAGAGCCCGTTCGGCCTGAAATTTATATGCTATGGCCCAGCGGGGCGATTTGGCGCGGAACCCGAGATTCAGCTGCTGGCGGAGATTGTTTACCTTGAACACAAGTCCGTCGGTAGCCACAGGAAGTTCGCGTCTTGCTGTATCCCAATAGTTTATATAACTGTCGATTTCTGCTATGCTGTTCAGGCGTGTCATGGCATCGGACACCTTGAAGCCCCACTCGCGGGCCGCCATCATATTGTCGTAGTGGTTGTCATACGGCAAATCCTCGCCAAGAAGATAATACAGGTATGCATCCAGGCCCCGGCGCGCGACTTCAGCTGAATTCTGCAACTTAAGCGTGCCGGCGGCAGCATTTCTCGGATTGGCGAACAGAGGCTCTTCATTGAACGCCCGCTCGGCGTTAAGCCGTTCGAACTCTTTCCATGGCAACACTATCTCGCCACGGATTTCAAAAAAGTCCGGCCATCCGCTTCCGGTCAGCTGCAGAGGTATGCTGCGTATAGTCATGACGTTGTCTGTCACGACATCACCTTTTTCGCCATCGCCACGGGTTACGGCTCTCACAAGACGTCCTTTTTCGTATATCAGAGAGATTCCTGTGCCGTCGAATTTCATCTCTCCCACTATTTCCGTCTCATGACCGGCAAGGCCTTCGTCGGTACGTCTGACCCAGGCGTCCACCTCTTCGATTGAATAGGTATTGGACAGCGAGAGCATAGGATATATATGTGAAGCCTGTGTAAAGCCTTTTGTGATATCACTGCCTACACGACGTGTGGGTGAATACGGGTCGTCGTATTCAGGATGCTCTTGCTCAAGATTCTCAAGACGGCGCATCATGCCGTCATACTCGGCATCGCTTATCTCAGGACTGTTGTCTACATAGTACCGCTTGTTGTGATGGTCAAGCTCGGCACGCAGACGCAGGATTTCTTCTTTTATGTCAGTATTCATGATTCTCGATATTCAAGACGCACCACATTCTCTACATGTTGCGTATGAGGGAACATATCCACAGGCTGCACTGCCGTCACACGGTATTTGCAGTCGAGCAAAGCCAGATCTCTGGCCTGTGTGGCAGGGTTGCAGCTTACGTATACTATGCGGCGGGGTTCTGCTCGCAGTATCACGTCGACCACATCGGCATGCATGCCGGCTCTCGGCGGATCCACAATCATTACATCCGGACGGCCATGGCTTGCGATGAAACTGTCGGTCAATACATCTTTCATATCGCCTGCATAGAATTCCGTATTGTCAATTCCATTAATCTGTGAGTTGACCTTAGCGTCTTCGATTGCCTCCGGCACATATTCTATGCCTATGACCCGGCGGGCTCTGCGGCTTACGAAATTCGCTATCGTGCCGGTACCGGTATACAGGTCATACACAAGTTCATCGCCATGGAGGTCTGCAAAGTCGCGCGTCACTTTGTAAAGCTCATATGCCTGTCGTGAGTTTGTCTGGTAGAACGATTTTGGCCCGACTCTGAATCTCAGTCCTTCCATCTCCTCTTCTATGAATTCACTTCCGGAGTGCAGCAATACATCCTGGTCTCCTATCGTATCGTTTACCTTTGTATTGATTACATAAAGCAGCGATGTTATCTCCGGGAAATTTTCCCGCACTGCATCCAGCAGATTCTGGATTTTTTCCTGTTCATCGGCTCCGAACACCATCACCGCCATAATCTGGCCGGTAGAAGCCATGCGCACCATCAGCGTACGCAG
>CAMWUD010000243.1 GCA_947177365.1 uncultured Porphyromonadaceae bacterium
GAGTCCGGCGCGTGGGCTCGGAGAGGTGGATAAGAGACAGATGCCATGGACTACCGCAAGAGCGGCATGAACATCAGGCAGGCGGCTCTGGATGCCGGACGTATCCGCTTCCGTCCGATCATGATGACTGCCATGGCGTTTGTCTTCGGTGTGCTGCCTATGCTGTTCGCCACCGGAGCCGGAGCAGCCTCCCGCATCTCGCTCGGTACGGCGGTGGTGTTCGGTATGGCCGTCAACGCTCTGTTCGGCACCTTGTTCGTGCCTAATTTCTGGGAACTGCTGCAACGCTTCGGCGAGAAGTATGTAAGTCCGTTCTTCCATAAGCAGAAGGGGCTTACGCAGGCCGAGGAGCAGGACACCGGGGTCTGACCTCAGTCCGGGCGCCGGAGGCGCATGGCCTCGACTGTAAGCGAGCATATTTCCCGCGCACGGGTGTCCACCCACTTGCCGTCGCCACGCCCGCGCGCTTGCTTTGCGCAATCATACGTCGGGGCGGCTATTATCAATAGCCGCCCCGACGCGCATAGTGCGAACTGCTCGCCATATGGTTTGTACCGCTCCGGCAAGCCTTCGTTCACAATTTGTATCAGCGATGCGCCTGAGTCTACGGCCTGACGGTAAAGCTCTTTCTCTGCTTTGCTTATGAAGGGGGACACAAGCACCCCGCGACTGCGGAAACACTCGGTCCAGCGCCGTTCATATTCCGCGCGTTCCGCCTCGCTGTAGCGGCTGCTCACAATGCCGGGCACTTTTTCGGGATGCCGCAGCAACATGAAATTGCCGTATACCGAACGAAGCTCTCCCGCAATCTCCACCACCTGACGGCGGGTGAAATACTCCCTGCACTGCCGTTGTATAAGCCTGCGGCGTGGATTTTCGGATATATAGTTCAGCCAGTTATGGAACTGGCCGTCGCGCATCAGCAGCTTATCGTTGAAGCCCCGCGTGAATGCCGATGTCTCGCTGCCTATAAGGCCGGATTTGCGCAGGCTCGAGGTGCAGCGCCCCATCATCCGGTTGATGACCTTCGACAGGGTGAAGCCTTCGAGATACTGCCGCACTTCCATAATAAAATGGATATGGTCCGGCATAATCACCTGCCTGACGATGCGGCATTGCGGGTATTCGACCAGGATTTCCCCAAAGCTCCTGCTTATCTGCCAGCCGCTTTCGCTCAGCCGACAGAAAGGCCGCACCGCGCCTCGCACTTCGCCTTCTATCGTACTGAATGCCGGCACTCCGGAGTTTTTGTTTATGGTTATCATATAAAAAGCGGGCGAGCTGTAGTCGTGAAAATTGGCTCGCCTGCAGCCGCTGCGGGCCGGATCTTTGGGTTTTCGACTGGAGTTTTCCATCTTTTCAGGTGATTTCAGGTGATTTATAGCAATTTGAGGCGAAGCCGAAGTTTGGCCGCCTTCGCTCCGCTCGCGCACCGAAAGGCGCCGCAATATGAGCAAGGCCGGAAAGGCCGGGCGCGGTGCCGGTTGCGGAGCTGCCGTGCTGTGCGCGAGCGAAGCGAGGCAGGAATGGCCGGGAGCGAAGCGAAGCAGGAAAAGCGAGGCAGGCGGGCGTCTAAACAGCCGTGGGCCTCCGGGCATGGCTGCCCGGAAGCCCACGATGGTTTGTAACAAAGAGGCTTAGTTGAGAGCCTTCGAGAGGTTGAAGTTCGCGAACTCGAGGTCGTTGGCAGCCTTGGCTGCGAGCGAAGAGTCCAGACGCACGGCCTGACGGAGGTTCGAGGTAAGCATCGATTCGTTGTTGGTGCGGGCACCAAGCACTGCCATCAGGTAGTAAGTGGTGGCATCAGGATTGGTGATCGAAGCCAGTGTACTCTTTGCCTTGCTGTAGTCCTTGGTGAGAATCTGGGCAAGGGCGGCGTTGTTGCTCTTGGTGTCGCCGAAGGCGCGTACTGCGGCAGCGTTGTCGCCTTTCTTGAGGTAATAGGTACCGAGGGCACCGCCGAGCTCGTTAACACCGGCAGCCGAACCGAAGAGCTGGTTGGCACGGTCATAGTTGGAGTTGAGCATTTCCACAAGACCGAGGTTCATCTGGGGTTCGCCGGCCTTGGGATTTACAGAAGCGGCCTTCTGGAAGCTTGCCTTGGCTGCGTTGTAGTCACCGGTGGCATACTGCATCATGCCGAGGTCGTTCCAAGTGCGGTAGTCTTGGGGATACTGGCGCACGGCTGCGTCATAGATGCGGGTCTTGGCAGCGGGGTCGTTGGTGAGTGTGGCGGCGTAGAGGAGTTCGTCGACGCTGAGTTCGGCAGGGTTGGAAGCGGCCAGACGGCTGATTTCCTCATCGCTCTTGCCGATGACATCGATAGACGCTGTGATGCGGCTGTAGCGGAGCTGGGGCAGAATCTGGTCGGCGAGCTGCTCGAATACACTTGAGAGATTGCGGATTTCACGTTCGCGCTGCTCGGGATCCTTGTACATCGAAAGCACTGAGAGAATCAGCTCTTTGTCCTGAATGTTGCTCTTCGACACCAGTTCCTGGAATCCGGCCCAGTCTTCGGCGGTGAACTGCTTGGTGAGTTCGCCGAATTCGGTGATTTTGTCTTTCTTAAGCTGGTTGGTGAGGTAGCTGTTGGTGTTGGCCTCGCGCTTCTCGGCAAGTTTCTCGTTGAAGTCATAGCTGCCGTCGGGTGAGGCATACGACTGGATGTTGAGTTCCTTGATCTGACGGTTGGCGGCTGCGTTGGCGTTGACGATTTCCTTCTGCAGTTCGGTCATGGCATCTGTGTTGAGCTGGTTGGCACGGATGTTGGCCTGGTTGATAAGTAACATGATGTCGGCATCGGATTTCTGGTTGATCCCGCGCTGTAATGCATCGGCAGCGAGAGCGGGGTCGACA
>CAMWUD010000244.1 GCA_947177365.1 uncultured Porphyromonadaceae bacterium
CACTCCGCCCTTGGAGCTGACGGTCTTCGACTCCGACTGCTGCTGCGAAACCAGAGCGGTGGCCGTGAGCTTGCCGAACTGCAGTTTTGACTTGAAACCGAACAAGGCGGTGCTTCCCCGGATGAGCGACGAACCGGTGGTCATCGACACATTGCCCGCCTCGATACTCTTCACGATATCGTCTTCCTTGCCTTCGTAGGCGAGTTTGAGATTCTTGGAGTCAAAGTCGAACGTTGCGTCGGTGTTGTATGTCATGTTGAATTTCAGCCTGTCGCCCACCGATGCGTTGATTGTCGCCTGCACTTTCTGGTCGAAGTCGAAGTATGTCTTGCGACGCGACGACAGCGACAGCGACGGGTTGTCGGTCTTGTTGCTCTTGATGCCCATCTGCACCTGGACGGTACCCTGGGTCTTGAGCTGTACTCCGCCCGGCCCGAAAATCTTGTCAAGTGCTCCGAGCTGGAAATTCATGTCCAGGATGTTGAACGGCTGCTTCTCTTTGCCCTGACTCGCCATGGAGTTGCGCTCATGGTAGTAGCGCTCCATCGATCTGCGGAGCTGCCAGTTGTTGTACTGGGCTTCGTTGAGCATGAAGGGGGTGGCTATGTCCATGTCGCCTACCCTGGTCCGGACGATATAAAACCCGGTTTCCGGGTCAAACTCGGCCGTGGTGGTGATATTCGACGGAGTGTCAAGGTCATAGGCAAACTCCTCGCGCATAAGGTCTTCATAGGTCTGCGGCACTGTCTGTGTGGTACCCATGGGCAGCATGATGCTGTCGGCCAGAGCACCGACCTGTACCTGAGGCGGATAGGCAGCCGGAGCCGGAGGCCCCACAGGACTCTGCGGCTGCGGGGCGGCCATGGCCGCCATATAGACAAGAGCGGCCACCATACCCGTCAGGAGCATGGCCGCCGTCCTTTTTACCTTTGATCGCGGATTATTACGCGGATGAATATGTGACGTTTTCCTATGTTTTTCCATTACATTCGCGGCATTCCGCTAATAGTTAGAAGCGCCTACATCAGAGGTAAAGCCTTGCGTATGGCAACCTCGACCTTCAGTCCCGGTTCGCTGTCGAAAAGTTTGCCAAGAACTTTCCGGCTCTGCTGGGCTGTGAATCCGAGCATTGTCAAAGCGGCCAGAGCCTCGTCGAAGGCCTCGCTGGAGGCAGGCGACTGCTGTATTAACGTAGCATCACCCGCTTTTATTTTATCGCGCAGGTCTACGAGTATACGTTCTGCGGTTTTCGCACCGACGCCTTTCACCCCTTTCAGACGGCGCAGGTCGCCGCCGGCTATCACCGCCGGCAATTCTGCCGCCGGTATCGCACTGAGTATCATGCGCGCCGTTCCGGCACCCACTCCGCTGACTCCAACCAGTTGCCGGAATAGCTCCCGCTCGGCCTCGTCGATAAAGCCGTAGAGAACCCATGCGTCCTCGCGTATCGATTCGTATACCCACAGCACCGCTTCGGCCCGGCCTTCAAGAGCCGAGTATGTCGGAAGGCTTATATTCAGCTGATAAGCCACACCGGCAGCGGTCTCAAGTGTGACCGCCGCCGGATTGAGCCGCACTACACGGCCACGTATATATTCTATCATCGTTTATTCTTCATTTGAAAACATGAAATCCCATGCCGGGAGCATCACTGGCTTCTGGTCAAGCAGCCCGAGTGTGGCCTCCGGCAGATACTTGCGTTCGACCACAAGCCGGAACATATACTCGTCCATCCAGGGGTCGGTGGCAAGCAGATGTCCGCCGTTGGCGCCCGCCCCCCAGCTGTTCTCAATCAGCCATGACTGCGGTTTGTCGTCATTGTCGAGGTCCACTCCCACAAGTGTCATCGCATGGGTCGACGCACTGGCATGACTCAGTATCCTGTCGCATTTCGACATGTCCATCGGCACACCGACAAGAGCCTCGTAGTCGTAATTCTGCAGATCAAGAGTGCCGTTCTCGCGGTCGAGCTGCTTGCCTACATCGCAGCTGAAGTACATGGCTGTGGAATCCTTGACCGACGCTATGGCGGCTGCCTTGATTTCATCCATGGGCAGGTTGAGATAGCGCCAGTTGTCGCCGTCATAGCAGTGACGGTCATAGTCTATCTCATACACTTTGTGATACGGACGGGTAGGATCGTTCATCAGCATCACATAGTTGTTTTTCAAATCATTGCCGAAGTATTCCGCATAAAATTCCTCAGGAGTATAGCTGCGGCGGTCTACGGTATTCCCCTTGCTGTCGCGCCGCTTCCATGTAAATTCCGTCGGAGGTTCTCCGAGTGCAAGCGCAAGCATGCGGTAAACATCGGCAAGCATCTGCTTCTTGCGGGCAAGCAGGTCTTTTTCTCGTGCTCCGCCTGCATGCATACGGCGCAGCTCCATGCCGTCGCGGCGCAGTTTGGTGGAAAGCAACTGATTCAGACGCGCTGTATTCTCGCTGCTGTATGTCTCGGGCATTGCCTCACGCGGCACCACACCGTATTTGCTTACATTGTCGGCCAGACCTGTAAACTGACCGCCATCGCTCAGCGGATTTTTGAACAGCCAGTCGACCATACGGTTGTCGAGAGGTTCCGACACACGGTCTATCACCCCCTGCAGAAAGAGATTGGATTTCTCAAGCTGGTCGTAAAAGAAATTGTAGTTCTGCGACAGCTCAAGTCCGGGTAGGTCATGCTCTCTGATAGCCTGTGCCCTGAGCACGTTGAGCCCGGTGAAGAGCCAGCAGCGGCCTGATGATTTCTGGTTGGTGATACCTTTGGCGGGCACCCGGTGACTCACCTCGGCATCCGCTCCCAGGCGGGCATGGGCACGGCGGGCAAGAGTGTTGATG
>CAMWUD010000245.1 GCA_947177365.1 uncultured Porphyromonadaceae bacterium
GGCAGCCCGCTTTAGTACAGGATATGGAATTCAAAAGCGAATTTACTTCAGGGTGAAGTTCACAGGGAGAATGTAGGTTACGTTTACGGGCTGACCGTTCTGACGACCGGGAGTCCAGTTGGGCATGTTTGAAACCACGCGAACTGCTTCCTTGTCGAGAGCCGGGTGCTTGCCACGCACCACTTTCACCTGAGTCACCTTACCGGTCTTCGACACTACGAACTGCACCTGTACCTTGCCGGATGCGCCTTCTTCAGCAGCAGCGGCAGGATAGTTGATGTGTTCGCCCAGCCACTTGAACATGGCTGCGTCGCCACCGGGGAAGGTGGGCTTCTGTTCTACGTTGGCCAGCGAGTACACCTTGTTTTCGTCTTCTTTGGGTTTTTCCTCGACAACGACCTGCTGACGAACTTCTACAGTAGCGGCGGCACGGATGTCGGCGTTACCTTCGATGTTCTGGGTACCGATAGCGGACTTGTCTTCCTTCATCTCGCTCTGGTCCTTCACTTCGTTCTTTACTTCGTCGTCGTTCTTGACTTCAACTTCGGTGAATGCCTGCTGGGCAACTTCTTCTTCTTCGATTACAGCTTCTTCAGGTTCGGGTTGTTCGATTTCCTGAATCTGCTCTTCCTCCTCTTCCTCCTCCTGAGCGTTGTTCTGGGTGGAGAGTACCATTTCTTCCTGACCGATACCGGCGTTGATGTCTTCTTCAGCTTTGTTGAAGAGGATACCGGCGGTGGCAAGAATACCGAGTACGAGGAGCACGGCCAAAATCACCACGGTGATGATGAGCGCTTTGGTGTGGCGCTGAACTGATTCGCCGCGCAGAGTGTAGGCGCCGAATTCTTTGTTCTTGTTCTCAAATACTATATCGCGCCACTCTTTTGATGAAAGATCTACGTCTTTTGCCATTTTAGTTCAGGTTTAAGAGTTAATTTTTCTTCTCGCGGACGAGAGGGCGGATAATAGTAGTACCGGGGTTGGCAGCCTCGTAGTGCTGGAGAAGCACGGTGTCGGCGTGGTTGGGCATCTGGATACTGTAACGAGAAATCTGGTTGAGGTTCATCTCGTCGATAGCATTGATGAGGCCTTCGTACGTTGTGTTCGGACCGGGCTTGATTACCACTACGGGACGGGCCAGTGTGGAGTCGGCTGCATTTTTCTTCGCTGCATCCTTGAACTGTTCGTCAGTGATTTCTTTGTTTTTCCACTGCTCTTTCAGTTTGGTGTAGCGTTCCATCACTTCCTTGTTCTGGTCGTAGAGGATGGCGCGGATACCCTGGCGGGAGCCGTTTTCGTTACCTACGAATGACTGTACGTTGAGATAGTTCTTGGTAGCGTCTTTCGAGTTGGTGGCGAAGTTTACGGTATCGGGCACACCTTTGTACCAGTAGATGTTGTGGATGGTCTTGTTGGCTTCGGCATCGAATTTCGGAGTTCCGTTCTCGTCATATTCGGTGTCGAGTATCATGGTGATCGCTTCTGATGCCTTGGCCTCCGACTTCGATTCAGATTTCTGGTTCGAGGGGAGCACGATCGAAAGAGTCTGGCTCTTGATCATGGTGGTACAAAGCATGAAGAAGGTAATCAGAAGCATGTTCATGTCAACCATAGGAGTAAAGTCGACATGGATAGCCATCTTCTTCTGGGCGCCTTTTTTCTTTTTGCCGCCCTTGTCGGATTGTTCTATTTGTGCCATTGCTTTACTTTATTGTTGAGTTTTTACTTCGTCTTCAGACTTCAGGGCTGTCATAAGGCTGAACTTATTCAGACCCATGGTCTGGAGGTTGTCGAATACGTCATGAACCACTTCGAACGGGGTGTCTTTGTCGGCCTTCACACCGATACCTTCGCCTTTCTGGATGGCGTCGGCCAGGGTAGTGAGGTTGGCGAGCTCGTCGGGAGTCAGACCTGCCTTGCGGGTGTCGTCGATATTACCGGCGACGTTGCGGATGGCCTGGCACCAGATCTGGAGCTGGTTGAAACCCTTTTCGTTCTTAACGTCGTTGTTGTAGCGTTCCATCGGAATGCCGACCATCGGATTGGTCAGCTCTTCCTGGAATTTGTCGCGCTGAAGGTCAGGCATCGACAGGAATTCCGAAAGCACCTCAAAGTTGACGCCTACCATGTTGAGGCCGGCGAATTTGGCGCGCTGTGCGGCGTTGAGATTAATTTCTTTGTTGGGGTGCACACGGTTGTAAATCGCCACGGCTTCGTCAAGGATCAATGCGCGAACCTTGGTCGAAGAGTAGGTGGAGTCGGCGTCACCGGCGAAAGACATGAATACCTTGCCTTCGGTTACGGTGGGGTCTTCGAGCTTGCCCGATTTGTCGGCCGACGACACCAGGAGGGTGACGAAGTTGTTCATGGGCACCTTTTCTTCAGACACCGACGACGGTGTTACCACCACCTGCGGTTCCTTCTGAAGGAAGGTTGAAGTCAACATGAAGAAAGTAAGCAAAAGAACCGTCACGTCGCTCATCGCGGTCATGTCGATGAGGGTGCTTTTTCTTTTAATTTTTACTTTTCCCATATTTTACCTTTATTTATAAATTGTTGTCGATTCAGGAAAATATGAGATTAGTGGGTGGCTGCAAATGTCTGAACGATAGAGAAGCCGATTTCGTCGATAGCGTAAGTGAGGTTATCGATCTTGTTGGTGTAGAAGTTGTAGGAGATAACTGCGAATGCACCGGTGGCGATACCGAAGGCGGTGTTGATAAGTGCCTCGGAGATACCGGTCGACAGTTCGGTAGAGTCAGGAGCACCTGATTTCGAGAGAGCCTGGAACGACTTGATCATACCGATTACAGTACCGAGAAGACCGACGAGAGTAC
>CAMWUD010000246.1 GCA_947177365.1 uncultured Porphyromonadaceae bacterium
GTTGGCAATGCCGGCAGCAACCAGAAACAGATAGCCCGAAATGACGGTTCATTTTCATTCCCGCTGCAACGTGGTGTCAGCTATGTAATGCTTGCCGGCGCCAAGGGATACCTGAACTCAAAGCAGGAGTTTACAGCTGACAATGCCGAGGAAGACGCTGAGTATGGAGTGGATTTCATATTGGCTTCCATCAACAAGCCTCAGGTTGTGGACAATATCTTTTATGATTTCGACAAAGCCACTCTGCGTCCGGAGTCGCGCCAGGCTCTTGACGAACTTGCGCAAGTCCTCCGCGACAATCCGAACGTGACCATAGAAATGGCATCGCATACCGACAGAAAAGGCAGTGATGAATACAATATCGACTTGTCCGCCCGCCGGGCGCGCGCGGTAATCGATTATCTGATTTCCGTGGGCATTGCCGCTGACCGTCTTCAGTCGCAGGGCTATGGTGAATCTCGTCCGAAAACTGTAACCAAGCGCATCAACAAAGAATTCCCGCAGTTTGAAGAAGGCACTACCCTAACAGAGGAGTATATCCTGACTCTTTCGCCAGAAGACCAGGATGCCGCCGACCAGATCAACAGACGCACGGAATTCCAGGTGCTTTCAATCGACTATCAGATGTATTGATGAAATTCAGAACAGAAATAGAAGCGCCACGCAGCGTTCACCGCATCTCTCATGACGACGGCGGAGTGATGCTGTTGGGATCATGTTTCAGCGACAATATCGGACTGCGGCTGGAGGCCGATGGCTTCGAAGTGTGCCATAATCCTATGGGACCTCTGTACAACCCCATATCGCTTCATAGCTTTATCAGCCGACTCATCGATGGCTATGTCTACACTGAAGCCGACCTTGTCTACGGTGATGACCGCAGATGGCATGCGCTTGACTTTCCGCTGAGATACAGCGGGGATAATCAGACGGAGCTTCTCGAACGTATCAATAAGGAATGCAGCCTTGCAGCCGACTGCCTCAGTCGTGCCGCCACTGTAATTGTCACTTTTGGAACCGCCTGGCATTTTATTGCCGCTGATAGTGGCAAGACGGTAGGCAACTGCCATAAGTTTCCTGCTTCATATTTCGTACGCAGGCGAATGGACAGCGACAGTATCGTGAAACTCTGGAGTCCGCTCGCACGCCGACTCGCCGACTCGGGAAAGCATCTTATTGCCACAGTAAGCCCGATCCGCCATACAGCCGACGGCCTTCATGGCAACCAGCTCAGCAAAGCCACACTGTTGCTCGCAATCGACAACATACCGAATACTGAATATTTTCCTGCATACGAAATCCTTGTCGACGACCTTCGCGATTACAGATTCTATGACCGGGACCTTAAACATCCGTCGGACATGGCTGTTGAATACATATATGATATTTTTTCACAAACTTACTTTTCCAATGATACCATTCTGGAGGCCCGCAGCCGTTTTGCCGCAAGTCTCCGGAATGCACACCGTCCTCTGCTATGATTTTTAATGATGCAGAATCTGCATTCAAGGCAATGCAGCCCCTACGGTTCATGATCAGCGACAGCCGCTCGCTCACCGAACCCGAACATACCATATTCGCCGCCGTCAGAACCGGTACCGGCGACGGACACCGTTTTATCACCGACATGTATCTCAGAGGTGTACGCGCATATATCGTAGAGCGCATACCGGCAGAACTCTCAGCCCAGGCGACCGAAGGCGACTCCTTGTGGCTCGTCACCGACGATGTCCCTCGGACAATGCTTCGACTTGGCAAACTTCAACGCGACCATTCATGTCGTGGAATCAATATAGCCATTACCGGCAGCCGTGGCAAAACTGTGGTGAAGGAACTCCTGTATCAGGCGCTCCTTAAAGTCGAGAACCCGATACGGAGTCCGCGCAGCTGGAATTCACATATAGGGGTGGCGCTGAGCCTGTGGGAATACAATTCTCCGCACGATCAGAACATAACCGAAGCCGGAATCGATGGCCCCGGACAGATGGAATTGTCTTTAGCTGCAATTTCTCCGAATATAGGCATTCTCACATCAATCACGGATGCCCATGACCAGTCTTTCAGCAGCCGTGAAGATAAAATAATGGAGAAGCTGAGTCTGTTCCGAAACTGCAGAGATATTGTTTTTGATGCGATGTGCCATCCCGGCATCGAAATCCTCGTAAAAGACCGATGTCCCCAAGCCAGGCTTCATCCTGTATACTGCGAGCCATATACACCACAGAATATCAACAAGGCTCTGGCCGCAGCCACACTTAAGGTACTGGGGCATTCCCGTGCCGAAGACTTGCTCAAGAACATATGTGAAGTAAACTCCCGCATAGATGTTCACGAGGGACTCAACGACTGTCTGATGCTTTTCGATGCCTTTACCGCCGACTTGCGTTCACTCCGCGATGCCCTCGACTATATGCGCCGACGTGCTACAGCCGGACGAAGTCTGACTGTAATACTCGGCGACCTGCAGCACTGGTACGGGCAGAATCTTGACGAACTTTACCGGCAGGCCGACACTCTCCTTCACCAATATGGCGTCAGCCGTCTTATAGCGGTCGGACGCGAGATTTCAAGCCGACGCGAGATTTTTGACCCATTGATTGCCAAGGAGTTTATGACCGACACACGCGAATTCCTAAGCAAATACGACATCGACCGGTTCAATTCCGAGCTTATACTCATCAAAGGTGCGTCGGACAGCGGATTTTCCTCTATCAAGGACAATCTTGAGTCGCCGCGCCATGACACTATCATGGAAATCAACCTTGATGCAGCGGCCCATAATTTCAATTATTACAGAAGTCTGCTCGCGCCGGGCACCGGACTGATTGCCATGGTC
>CAMWUD010000247.1 GCA_947177365.1 uncultured Porphyromonadaceae bacterium
TGGCGTCGATAGAGGCGCGTCGGGCCGACTTGTATCCTGCGTCGAGCTTTGCGTGTACGGCTTCGACCACCACGATGGCGTCGTCGACCACAATGGCGATGGCAAGTACAAGAGCCGAAAGGGTGATGAGGTTCAGAGAGAAGCCTATCAGTTTAAGCACGAAGAATGTACCCACGAGAGCCACCGGAATCGCGATGGCCGGAATGAGTGTCGAGCGGAAGTCGTGGAGGAAGAGATACACCACAAGGAACACCAGAATGAAGGCTTCGATAAGAGTATGGATCACATTCTCAATCGAAGCATAGAGGAATTCGTTGTTGTTCATAGGCACGCTCAGTTCCAGTCCGGCGGGCAGGTCGGTCTTCATCTGGTCAACGAGCGCGAGACAGTCGTTGATAATCTGGGTGGCGTTGGAGCCGGCGGTCTGGAAGACGATGGCCATTGTCGACGGGTGACCGTTTGATTTGTTGTGGAAACCGTATGTCACGCGGCCGAGTTCGATGTCGGCGACGTCGCGCAGATAAAGCACCTCGCCTGTAGGAAGTGCGCGTACTACAATGTCGCCGAATTCATCCGGCGTCACCAGACGTCCTTTGTAGCGCATTATGTACTGGAACGACTGGTTGCCCTGCTCGCCGAATGCGCCGGGAGCGGCCTCGAGGTTCTGCGAGGCAAGAGCCGCCGATATGTCGGTAGGCATCAGGTTGTATTGAGCCATCACATCGGGCTTGAGCCATATACGCATTGAATAGTCGGCGCCGAAGCTCATCACATCGCCCACGCCCGAGACACGCTGGAGCTGCGGGATGATGTTGATTTTCATGTAGTTGTCGAGGAATTCCTCGTCGTAGTCACCGGATACGTCCGAAAGTGCTATACCGCAGAGCATAGAGGTCTGGCGCTTCTGGGTCACGACGCCCACCTGGTTTACTTCCGATGGAAGGAGGTTGGCTTCTTTGGCCACACGGTTCTGGACATCGACGGCGGCCATGTCGGGGTCGAAGCCCTGTTCGAAGTATACGTTGATATTGGCCGAACCGGTGTTGGTGGCGGTCGATTCCATGTAGGTCATGCCTTCGGCGCCGTTGATTGATTCTTCAAGCGGGGCAATCACGGAGTTCAGCACCGCCTGGGCGTTCGCGCCACTGTAAGTGGTGGAGACCTGGATGGTAGGCGGCGCGATGTCGGGATACTGGGTGATTGGCAGCGACGCCAGGCCGATGATACCCAGCAGCACGATGAAGATGGAGATCACCGTCGAAAGCACCGGCCGGTTGATAAAGTTATCGAGTTTCATCTGTTTGGATTCAATGATTGAACAAGGGGTAGGTAGTATTACTTGCTTTCACCGGCGGCTGGCGCAGCGGCTTCAGGCTGGGCCTCTACCGGAGTCACAGGCATGTTGTTCTTGACCTTGCCGCCGATGCCGATGCCTTCGGTGATAATCTTGTCGCCGGGTTCGATGCCGGACACCACCACGAAGTTCTTGCCGTCGTTGAGGCGTTCTACTTCGATGGGATACTGTACGGCCTTGAGTGTGTCGTTGACGCTCTCGACCTTGAACACATAGCGCAGGTTCTGGAGCTCATAAGTGGCTTTCTGGGGAATCACGATACGGTCTGCGAAGTTCTGGGGCAGGATGAGGGTGCCGGTGAGACCGCTGCGAAGCAGTCCGCTGGGGTTGTTGAAGATGGCGCGTGCGCTCGATGCTCCGGTCGAAGGGTTTACCACGCCGCTGATAGTCGTCACCTTGCCTTCCACGCCGTACATCTGGCCATCGCTGAGCTGCAGTCTTGCCGCAGGCAGGGAAGCAATGATCTGAGCCTGCGACAGGGTGCCGTTCTTGGTCATCTCCAGCAGGTCTTTCTCGGTGAAAGAGAAATAGGCGTACACTTCGGAGTTGTCGCTGACAGTGGTGAGCGCGTTCTGAGGCGACACATACGAACCCTGACGGAACGGAATCTGGCCAACCACACCGTCGCTGGGCGCGGAGATGGTGCAGTACGAGAGGTTTTTCTGGGCAGATACAAGGGCAGCCTGAGCCTGCGCGAGCTGTGCGTTGGCTGCCGACAGGGCGTTGGCCGCCTGCTGGTATACGTAGTCGCTGATTATGTTTTTGTCGAGCAGCAGTTTGTTCTGAGCTTCGGTGAGCTTGTTGTTGTCGACGTTGACTTTGGCTGCGTCGACAGCGGCTTTCGCCTGGTTTACAGCAGCCTGGAAGGGTACAGGGTCGAGAGTGAAGAGTACCTGTCCTTTGCGTACTACGGCACCTTCGTCGATATTTA
Source organism: uncultured Porphyromonadaceae bacterium (assembly GCA_947177365.1). GTDB lineage: Bacteria > Bacteroidota > Bacteroidia > Bacteroidales > Muribaculaceae > CAG-873. Next base: position 2,286 of record CAMWUD010000247.1, read on the forward strand.
CGGTCTGTATCGTGCCGCTTACTTGCGGACGTACTTCAATGTCGGTCTTGCCTTGGAGAGTGGTGGGAAATTTCACATCGAGAGTCACCGATGAGGGGGCAGCTGTGATAGTAGCAAGCTGTGGAGCCTGCTGGCCGGCCATGGCGGCCATCTGGTCGCTGTTCTTGTCGCCTCCGCAAGCCGCGAGGGCTACGGCGAGGCAGCCGCAAAGGGCCATGCCTGAGGTCTTTAACACTTTAGTTTTCATAAAATTATATCTATTCTGTATTTATTGCTTGATGATATGATTTCGCGCGTACCTTGAAATATATATAATAAGAGGCGCATGTATGAAAAGAGTAGACGCCTCGAAAATGACGGTGCAAAATTACAAAAAATCTGCGAAAAGCGATAGTATAAATAGCGAAAGAATTTGCCAAAAAGTCGAAACGATGGTGAAAAATGTGATTTTGGGCATGAATGAAGGATAAAAATAGCTGAAAAATTTCCTTAATTCATAAATTTTGCGTTACTATGCACAGCGAAAATCCGAATTATAAATATT
>CAMWUD010000248.1 GCA_947177365.1 uncultured Porphyromonadaceae bacterium
ATACGAGATGGCCATGGAAGAACAGCACCGTCCGACCGGACTCATCCTCTCGCGCCAGGACCTTCAGGATCTTCCGGCACCCGAAGGAAGCAGCCGCTATGAGGCTGCGCAAGGCCTGCGTCGCGGTGCCTATACGGTGATTAAGGCCGACCGCCCCGAAGTGGTGCTCGTGGCCGACGGTTCCGAAGTGTCGCTGCTGTGCGAGGTAGCCGTGCTGCTGCAGGCCGAGGGCATAGCCGCGTCAGTGGTGTCCGCGCCGTCGCCCGGTCTGTTCAACGACCAGCCCGAGGCTTACCGCCGCGAGGTGTTGCCCGCCGGAGTGCCTCAGTTCGGCCTTACAGCCGGCCTCACCATCACCCTGCGTATGATCGACGGCTTCAACGGACGCACCTACGGAATGGAACACTTCGGAGCATCGGCTCCCTACAAGGTGCTTGATGAAAAGTGGGGCTTCACAGCTTCCAATATCCTGTCCGAAATACGCCGTTATTTGGGAAAATGAGGCGTAAAAGAGTGCTGAAATAGCAAAAACAGCAACTTTTTTCACCTTTTTTAGGTATTTTAAAAAAAATGTCGTAACTTAGCGCCCGATTTGTGATGAAGAACATTCGTCGCATCGGGCGTGTTATATACGCATAGGCAGAAAAATCAACACGTTTTCAACTTAGAGAATAATTCTATTTATTAACGTTAATATTCAATTCTATGAAAAAAGCTACTCTTCTGGCTTGTGCCGCACTCGTTGCCGGTCAGGCCATGATGGCGCAGAGCAACTCCAATGAGGTGACCTATGTAGAGGACGCTTCGCAGGGTCTCGTGGTCAATAGCTTCAAATCAAACTGGTTCATCACTGCCCAGGGCGGTGTAAGCTACTATCTGTCGCACGCCGACATCCACCGCAAGTGGAGCGACCGCTTCGCTCCCGCTGCCGGCCTCTATGTAGGCAAGTGGTTCACTCCGGTGTTCGGTGGCCGTGTAGGTGGTGAATTCCTCGCCTGCAAGGGTCTGAGCGACTTCAACTACACCCAGGGTGCTATCCCCAACCAGATGGTAGACGGCTACTACAAGACTTATGTCAACGAAGTAGGTGTTACTTTCGACCTTATGGTTAACCTCACCAACTGGTGGTGCGGCTACAACCCCAACCGTGTTTACAATGCTACATTCTATGTAGGTGGCGGCGGCTACTGGTCGCTCAGCCACAGATATACTAAACAGGCTGACGGCAGCTACGAAAAAGACGGCTGGCACAACGACCACGACCGCATCCTCACCATCCGTGCAGGTCTGATCAACTCTTTCCGTCTTAACAAGCACCTCAACCTCAACCTCGACCTCCGCTTCAGCGGTCTCGACGGACACTACGACCAGGCTGAGACTCAGAACCGCACTTACGGTTCGCTCCAGGCTTACCTCGGTCTTACTTATAACTTCAACCCCACCGGCTGGCACGCTCCTCTGGTTCCCGTATGCCCCGAACCCGAAAACTGCGACGAACTCCGCGCCCGTCTCTCGGCTGCCGATGCACGTATCGCAGACCTCGAGACTCAGCTCCGCGACTGCCTCAACCGTCCGGTTGAAAAGGTTGAAGCTGAAAAGGCTCCTCTCGCCACCATCTACTATCCTATCGGTGTGAGCCGCCTCACCCGCGAAGACCAGAACGTACTTGGTGCTATCGCCGAAGTAATGAAGTCGAACAGCAAGACCAACTACGTGCTCACCGGCTGGGCCGACAACTACACCGGTACCGACCAGATCAACATCCGTCTGCGTAAGGCCCGTGTCGATGGTGTTTACAAGCAGCTCGTGAAGAACGGTGTTCCCGCCGCTCAGCTCACTGCCACCACCAACAACGGCAACCTCTGCGACCTCGGTGAGAAGTACGTCGCTCTCGACCGCGCCGTTACTATCGAGGAAGCTGAATAATCCGCTTACCATTATTCAAGTATAGAGGCGCCGCGTCAACCTTTTGACGCGGCGCCTTGTTTTTATTATACTGCTCCGGAAGGACGACTCTAAAATTTCAAGCTATGGACCAGAATGTAGAATTCACTCACTGCTATTACCTGACTGCCGGAGAGGCCGGCGCTCAGTCGGGCATGCCGCTGACCCTGCTGGTGCAGCGCGTTATCGAAATCGCCACTGAACATGCCAACGCACTCGGTATCGGATATGCCACCCTGGCATGTCACGGCATTGCATGGGTGCTGTCGAAAATCAGCATAGAGATGAAGCGCTATCCGCGCATCAACGAAGACTACTGTCTGACGACATGGATAGAAAGCTATAACCGCCGCTTCTGCGACCGTTGCTTCGCCGTGACCGGTGGCGACGGTTCGGTGATAGGATACATCCGCACCATGTGGACTGCCATTGATGTGAAGCGGCGCTGTGTCGCCGACCTGACGGCATTCGAGCAGGAGGCCTTCCCTGTGTCCGACCGCCCCTGTCCTATAGAGAAGACTCCCCGTCTGGCTTCTGTGGGACCGCTCGCCTCGGTGCAGGACTACACCTTCCGCTACTGCGACATCGACTTCAACCGTCATGTCAATTCCGTGCGTTATCTCGCGCTGGTACTCAACCACTGGACTATGGAACATTTCGACAACAACACCATACGGCGCATCGACATAGCCTATCATCACGAATGCTATTTCGGTGAGACGGTTCAGCTGCGTGTCGCCACCAACGGCCATACCAGCGACTGCGAGATTACACGCGACGGGACCCGTGCGGTAGCTCTTCGCATTCACTGGGAAGCAAGAAGCTGACCGGAAATGATTAATGATAAATGATTAATGATAAATGGCATCCAATGCCTCCACTC
>CAMWUD010000249.1 GCA_947177365.1 uncultured Porphyromonadaceae bacterium
AGGGGCCGCTCATCAGCACCTTGTCGCCGGGCTTGAGCGTAAATATGTAGCTCGATGCTATACCCGGCATTACATCCTGGAACCCGACCTCGGGTTTGGGTTTGAAGGGAGGCGTGGCGATTCGCACAGTGAGCATTATCCTGTCACCCTCTTCAGGATAATTGGCCATTGAATAAGCTCTGACTGTCGGCTCGCTGTTGCGGCACTTCAGCCCGAACAAGCCGAATTTCTGCCATGCGGGCAGGTATTCTTCGCCAATCATGCCTTTGTCTATGTCCTTGTCATAGTCCATGCTATACTCGGGTATCTTGATCTGGGCATACGAGCCGGGCATGAAGTCCATATGTTCGCCGGGAGGCAGCGCCACGATGAATTCCTTGATGAATGTGGCCACGTTGCGGTTGCTGATTACCTCGCACTCCCATTCCTTGACGGAAAGCACGGCATCGCTCACGCGAATGTCCATATCTTCCTTGACTTTTACCTGACATGCCAGACGCCAGCCTTCCTTTATCTGGCGGCGGCTAAAGTGGACGGTCTCGGTAGGCAGGATCTCGCCCCCGCCGTTTTCCACCTGCAGCCTGCACTGGCCGCAACTTCCTTTACCTCCACATGCCGAGGGCAGAAACACATTGTTGTCGGCCATGGTGCCAAGCAGCGATTTGCCCGACATGGCCTCGACTTTCACATCACCGTTCATGGTGATGGTCACCTTGCCGGTCTTTACCAGATACTTTTTGGCTATCAGCAGCACTGCCACCAGCAGCAGGGTTATCAGCAGGAAAAAGCCCACGCCGCACAGCACCGTGAGGCCGGTGGTGCCAAGGGCAAGCGGTATATATGCAATTATCGTATTCATAACTTGATGCCGAGGAAACTCATGAAGGCTATGCCCATGAGGGCGGTGATAATAAATGTGATGCCCACACCCTGAAGCGGACGGGGAATGTTGGAGTACTGGGCCAGACGCTCACGGATGGCCGCAATGGCGGTAATGGCCAGAAGCCAGCCAAGACCCCATCCGCCGCCCGCGCAGACTGCTGTCCAGACTCCGGGGAAGTCGCGCTGCTGCATGAACAGCGAGCCGCCGAGAATCGCGCAGTTCACAGCTATAAGCGGCAGGAATATGCCCAGCGATGCGTAGAGCGACGGACTGAACTTTTCCACAGCCATCTCCACTACCTGGGTCATGGAGGCGATAACAGCTATAAACAGTATCAGCGACAGGAAGCTCAGGTCTACATCGGCATACTCAGGCCCGAGCCACATCAGCGCGCCGGGGCGGAGCACATATGTCTCAAGCAGATAGTTGATAGGCAGTGTTATCACAAGCATGAACATCACGGCAATGCCGAGGCCGAAGGCTGTCTTCACATTCTTGCTGACGGCAAGAAACGAACACATACCCAGAAAATAGGCGAATATCATATTGTCGATGAAAATCGACTTTATGAATATATTTAGATTTTCCATTTCTTAAGTTGCTTCAGTGTGGGGATTATTCGATGTCTTTGTTGATGCTTCTGTGCACCCAGATGATACATGCCACCACTATGAGTGCCATCGGAGGCAGAATCATAAGTCCGTTGTTCACATAGCCATGGTCGTAGCACCACTGCGGCACCACCTGGAAGCCCAGCAGTGTGCCGCTGCCGAGCAGCTCGCGGAAGAATCCTACAATCACCAGTATTATGGCATAGCCTGCACCATTGCCGACTCCGTCGAGAAACGACGGCCACGGTCTGTTGCCCATGGCAAAGGCCTCAAGACGTCCCATCAGTATGCAGTTGGTGATTATAAGTCCGATGAATACTGAAAGCTGCTTGCTCACATCATAAGCATAGGCCTGCAGCAACTGACTCACTATCACCACCAGACCGGCCACTACCACAAGCTGTACTATGATACGTATGTTGGTAGGTATGGTGTTGCGTATCAGCGATATTATCACATTCGAGAACGCCAGCACCGCGATTACGGAGAGACCCATCACTATGGCAGGCTCCAGCTTTGCAGTCACCGCAAGCACAGAGCAGATACCGAGTATCTGGACAATCACGGGATTGTCCTTGCTCAATGGATTCAGAAATATACTTTTGTTGCTAATTTTTTCGGCCATGGTCTATTTGTTTCTGAGGGTGAGCAGATATGGTTCATAGGGGGCGAGACAGTCGCTCAGCATGGCGCTGACGCCTTTTGAAGTGATTGTTCCTCCCGAGATGCCGTCGACATAGTCTTCGCCGGAAGGCGAGGGCTGACCTTTCTTCACTACGGCCACAGGCATGAACCTGCCGTCTTTCCACAGTGTCTTGCCGTCGAACTGGCCGCTGAAAGCCGGCTTCTCGATTTCGGCGCCAAGGCCGGGGGTCTCGCCCTGATGGGCGAAATATGCTCCATATATGGTGGATGCGTCTGAATCAAGAGCCACATAGCCCCAGATCGGTCCCCAGAGTCCGGCGCCGTAAAGCGGCAGGATGTATTTGGTACTGCCGTCAGGCAATGTGCAGATGAATACGGGGAGCTGACGCTCGTCGTCAGGAAGTTTTGTCTGCGCAGCCACACTGACAGCGAACGCGTCGTCGCCTGTCTGTTCGCCACGGCTGTTCACTACGGCCTGCCCGGTGATATAACGGTTGAAATCGGCTACCACATCGGAAGGCGCCGGAGTCAGATGCACCGCTGCAAGAATCTGCCTCATGCGGTCGGCATCGGCATTCTGCTGCTGTCTGTCTTTCAGTCCCATGGCAGTGAAAGCCAGTGCGGCTCCTACTACTGCCACCAGTACTATTATATATATAATGGTGTAGGAA
>CAMWUD010000250.1 GCA_947177365.1 uncultured Porphyromonadaceae bacterium
AAACGATGGTGAAAAATGTGATTTTGGGCATGAATGAAGGAAAAAAATAGCTGAAAAATATCCTTAATTCATAAATTTTGCGTTACTTTGCACCGCGAAAATCCGAATTATAAATATTAAAAACTTATTTATCATGTCAGAAATTGCAGATCGCGTAAAAGCAATCATCGTCGACAAACTCGGCGTAGACGAAGACAAAGTAACTGAAACCGCATCGTTCACAACCGACCTCGGTGCTGACTCTCTCGATACCGTAGAGCTCATCATGGAATTCGAAAAGGAATTCGACCTCACTATACCCGACGACAAGGCTGAAACCATCCAGACCGTAGGCGACGCCGTTGCTTACATCGAAGCTAACAAGTAATCTCCCACCACAAACTAATAACCGGCGTCGCGGTCTGCTGAAACATCAACAGGCGGGGCGCCGGCGATTATTTTACATCTGACTGTAATGGAATTAAAAAGAGTAGTTGTAACCGGCCTTGGCGCTATCAGCCCCCTCGGCAACGACGTTGAAACCACCTGGACCAACGCCAAAAACGGCGTCAGCGGTGCAGGTCCCATCACACATTTCGACGCTTCCAAGTTCAAGACCCAGTTCGCTTGTGAAGTAAAGGATTTTGACCCCAACCAGCACTTCGACCGCAAAAAGCTGCGCCAGCTCGACCTGTATGCGCAGTACGCCATTGTGGCAGCCCGTCAGGCTGTGGCCGATGCCAATCTTGAGGCTGAAGGCGCAGTCAACAAAGACCGTGTAGGCGTTATCGTAGCCGCCGGTATCGGTGGTCTGCACACTTTCGAGGAGGAAGCCGGATACTACGCTCTTCACGAAGAGAACGGTCCCAAATACAACCCCTTCTTCATACCTAAGATGATTGCCGACATCGCATCGGGTCACATCAGCATGGAGTATGGCTATCACGGACCCAACTTCGGAACCGTAAGCGCCTGCGCTTCGTCAAACAACGCCATTATAGATGCGTTCAACCTCATACGTCTCGGCAAGGCCGACGTGATTCTTGCAGGAGGTGCCGAAGCTGCGATATACCCGGCCGGTGTAGGCGGTTTCAACTCCATGCATGCCCTCTCGACCCGCAACGACGACCCCAAGGGCGCAAGCCGTCCTTTCAGCAAGTCGCGCGACGGTTTCGTAATGGGCGAAGGCTCGGCGGTACTTGTGCTTGAGGAACTCGAGCATGCCCTTGCCCGCGGTGCCAAAATCTATGCCGAAGTAGCCGGCGGCGGTCTCTCTGCCGACGCATACCACCTGACAGCCACACATCCCGAAGGTCTCGGAGCCATCCTTGCCATGCGCAATGCACTCGAAGATGCCGGCATGAAACCCGAGGACATCGACTATATCAACGTACACGGCACGTCCACTCCCGTAGGTGATATTTCCGAAGTAAAGGCTATCGTAGAGGTGTTCGGCGACTCAGCCCACAAACTCAACATTTCGTCAACAAAATCCATGACCGGCCACCTGCTCGGTGCCACCGGCGCCCTTGAGGCCATGTTCTCCGTGAAAGCGGTAGAGGAAGACGTCGTTCCGCCGACAATCAACCATGCGGACGATGACTGCGACGACGAAATCGACTACACCCTCAACTTCACTTTCGGCAAGGCACAGAACCGTCAGGTTCGTGCCGCACTTAGCAACTCATTCGGCTTCGGCGGACACAATGCCACTGTAATCGTGAAGAAATTCGAGAAATAAATCTCACTGAAGCAAACGATATCCGACCCGAGGTCTCCGCGTGAGGCCCCGGGTTTGTCATACATAAACTCCATGAACCGGCTCTAAAATGGAAGACTTACAGAATTTTGAGAAAGAGTGGGCCAAGATGCTCAGAGGCGAGATATACGACGCCACCCATCCTGAATTTCTCCGGCGTCTGGCAGTGACACGCCAGAAACTGTGGGAATTCAACTCCATGCAGCCCATGATGCTTGCCGACCAGCGGCGCATATTGCGTGAGATTCTCGGCAGTTGCGGCGAAAAATTTCATGTCAACCAGCCATTCCGTTGCGACTATGGCTGCAACATACATATAGGCGAGAACTTTTTCGCCAATTTCAACCTTACCATACTCGACGAGGCGGAAGTGCGTATCGGCGACTTCGCTTTTATCGGCCCGAATGTAAGCATATATACCGCATGCCATCCGCTCGATGCTACAACTCGCAATACAACAGTGGAATGGGCCGAGCCGGTGACTATAGGCCACAACGTGTGGATAGGCGGAAGTGCCGTGATTCTGCCCGGTGTGACAATCGGCGACAACGTGGTGGTAGGCGCCGGCTCGGTTGTGACGCGTGATGTGCCGTCGGACTGCGTAGTGGCCGGAAATCCTGCGCGGATAATCAAGCGTCTTTGAGCGACAGCGATATACGCCGTCGTTCAGGGTCGATGGCTATGATGCGGGCTTCGACTCTCTGTCCGAGTTTCAGTACATCGGACACCGCGCTGACACGCCTTTGCGACAGCTGGCTGATATGAATCAGTCCGTTCTCCTTGATGCCCAGATCGACGAACGCTCCGAAGGCGGTGATATTGTTGACGATACCCGGCACCCTCATGCCCACGCACAGCTCCTCGAAACTTCCCGCAGCCGGCACGAACGCGCTGTTGTCACCATCCAGACGTGGGGCGCGCCCCGGCTTGCGCAGTTCGGCTGCGATGTCGGTCATGGTCTCCAGACCTCCGCATCCTTTGTCGGCCAGCTCCTTCAGATTCAGCTTGTCGATCAGAGCCGGATTCGCGCTGAGGTCGGCCGGCTTCACACCTATGCTGCGGGC
>CAMWUD010000251.1 GCA_947177365.1 uncultured Porphyromonadaceae bacterium
TTACTAACGGTTTTGGCAATCCCTTTATACAGAGGTTCAAGGATGTTCCCGCTTTTGCAGGCGACTGGGGCGTTCTCTACGCCAACGCCCTGATTTCACTCTCGCAGGTGTCGGAAACACTGTGTATCCTGCTCATTCCGTTCTTCCTGCGTCGCTACGGCATCAAGGTAGTGATGCTGATGGCCATGTTTGCCTGGGTGCTGCGCTTCGGTTTCTTCGGAATCGGCAACACCGGTTCCGGCGTAGTGTTCCTGATTCTGTCGATGATTGTCTATGGTGTGGCTTTTGACTTTTTCAATGTCAGCGGCTCTCTTTACGTGGACATGAAGACCGACCCGTCGGTACGCTCATCGGCCCAGGGGCTGTTCATGGTCATGACCAACGGCATCGGAGCCACAGTCGGCACACTTGCCGCACAGGCCGTGATTGACCGCACCGTCTACTCGCACCCGGCCGGTGAAGAACAGATTGCCGGATGGCACGAAGCATGGTTTATTTTCGCCGCCTATGCCCTGGTTGTGGCGCTTCTGTTTATGATAATTTTCCGCTACAAACATAAAAATCCTGACGAAAAGGAGATTAAGCAAGAAGTAGCAAAAGCAGAAATAGAATGATTCGTTTTTACGCTCCCGATATTAAGCAGTGCTGCGAATTGCCCGAAAGCGATTCGCAGCACTGCGTGCGTGTGCTGAGGATGCGGGAAGGCCAGGAAATCGAAGTTGTCGATGGCCGTGGCGGTCTCTTCCGTTGCCGTATCGCATTGGCCAGCCAGCACCACACACTGCTTGAGATTGTCGAGGAGTCCCGGCTGCCTAAAGTCTGGACGCCCGCACTCACTGTCGCAATCGCCCCGACAAAACACAACGACCGCATGGAATGGCTTGTGGAAAAGCTCGTGGAAATCGGCATTGACCGCATTGTGCCGCTGCGATGCGAACGCTCGGAGCGCAAAGACATCAAAACCGCACGCCTTGAAAAAATTGCCGTATCGGCCATGAAGCAGTCGCTGAAAGCCATCTTGCCCGAAATACTTCCGACAACCCCATATATGGACTTTCTGGAGTCAGCCCGCAGCGGTCTTGGCTTCATAGCCTATTGCGACCCTTCGCTTCCCCGCCGCCAGCTCTGCCGGGAACTGAAAGCCGGCACCGACACTACCATTCTGATTGGTCCGGAAGGCGACTTCTCTCCCAAAGAAATATCCGCCGCCCTTGAACGCGGCTTCATTCCCGTGACTCTCGGCGACAACAGACTGAGAACAGAGACAGCTGCTCTCGTCGCCGCCGATACGTTCCACATCATCAACCAGCTCTAAACAACAGACAGCAGTGACCACTCTCGATTATCTGAAATCCTCGGCTTCCGGCAATTTCTTCCTTCTGGCAGGCCCCTGTGTGATAGAAGGCCGTGAAATGGCTCTTGACATAGCTGAGACTATCGCTCCGATATGCCGCAGACTCGACATCCCTTATGTATTCAAAGGATCATACCGTAAGGCGAACCGTTCGCGACTCGACTCCTTTACCGGCATCGGAGACCTGAAGGCGCTTGAGATTCTCGCCGAAGTCAGGGAAAAGACCGGCGTACCCGTAGTCACCGACATTCACTCCGCCGATGAAGCCCGTATGGCTGCCGAATATGTCGACATACTGCAGATTCCCGCTTTTCTCTGCAGGCAGACCGACATTCTTGTGGCAGCTGCTGAAACCGGAAAAATGGTCAATATAAAGAAAGGACAGTTCCTCGCACCGGAATCCATGCGTTTCGCTGTCGACAAAGTCCTGGAAAACGGCAACTCCCAGGTGGCCGTTACCGACCGTGGCACTTGTTTCGGCTACGGCGACCTGATTGTTGACTTCAGAGGCGTGCCTGTGATGCAGGCCGACGGGGTTCCGGTTATTGTCGACGTAACCCATTCGCTTCAGCAGCCCAACCAGGGCAGCGGAGTCACAGGAGGCCGTCCCGAACTCATCGAAACCATAGCCAGAGCCTCTGTGGCTGTCGGTGCCGACGGCCTCTTCCTCGAAACCCACCGAAATCCGGCCGTGGCAAAAAGCGACGGCGCCAACATGCTACGCCTCGACCTGCTTGAGCCGCTGCTCGAACGTCTCTCCGCAATAAGGATGACCATTAACTCATTTAACTCTTAAGCAAACGATACTGATGCTCCGCAAATTTATTATAGCTCTCGCCGCCTGTGCATTCATCCAACCGGCTGCCTCAGCCCAGAACTCCATCGACAATCCTGTGACAAAAGCCGTTCTCGGTGTGTACGAACGCCAGCTGAAAGCCGACCCGAACGACTTCAACACCTGGTTCAGACGGGCAAACGAATACTACCGCCACAGCGAATATATCCGCGCCCTTGCCGACATCAACGAGGCGCTGCGATGCACTCCCGCCAAAGAAACCGACCTGCGCTTTCAGGAATATATGCTCCGCGCCGGAATATACAACCAGACCGGACGATACCAGCAGGCTCTCGCCGACCTGAATTCGGCAGTGATGCTCGACCAGAACAGCTATCACGCACTATACCAGCGTGCAAACACTGAGTTCGAACTCGGACTGTATACCGAAGCAAAAACAGACTACCAGCGCCTGCAGCGGCTCAACAGCCGCAGCCTTGAGTCGCTTCTCGGCCTGGCTCGTGTGGCCGTGAGAGAAAACAACCTCGGTCTGGCAAACGACTATCTGGCCGAAGCCGTGGCTCTTGACGTGAACAACCCCGAGATTTATGTCCGACGGGCGTCTGTCAAGAAAATGATGGGCGACCACAACGGTGCTGTCGACGACCTG
>CAMWUD010000252.1 GCA_947177365.1 uncultured Porphyromonadaceae bacterium
GCATCGGGAGCGGCCATTATTGTCCAATTCTGAGGGAATTCAGTGGCGGCGGCCAGCCAGACGGCATCGTCTGGTTCGCCGGGGGAGATGCATCCAATCACGAGTTTTCCGGCGTCAATAAGGCGCCTGGCGTTGTAGTCGGCGCTCAGGCGGACTCTGGCCATGTTGCAGTCCGAACAGTCGGGGTCGTTGAAAAACAGAACCACGTTGGTTCCCTCGATGTCGGAGAGCCGCGATTTGGAGCCGTCCGGAGCCGTCAGTTTCACCGGGGGCAGCGATGAACCCACAGAACTGTTTTCAATCATTTTGGCATGAGCGGCGAATCGCGCACGGTCGGCGCCGGAAATCTTTTTATGAGTCGCGGCGGCTTTTGCAAAAGGCAGGTATATCTCGTCGCTTCGGATTTCGGCTGTGTCGGCCCAGAGCCTTTTTTCAGCCATCCGGGCAAGGGCAAGGGTGTTCGGCCCTGATTTTTTCACTTTTTCCAGAAGGCGGTCGATCGACATATGGACAGTGTCGGCCGATGCGTAAGGCATGAACTGTATCCAGTCGCCGAAAGCTGCGTCCAGACGCTGTAGACTTGAGAATGCAGTGTTGAAATTGCATCTGTCCCAGAAGTGGTCGACAAGGAAATTGCACCGTTGGTACAGGTTTGTGATTTCTTCCGGCGCCTGCGGATAAGGGAAGAGAGTGGCTTCGGTCTGAGCCTTGCATATGTTCGCAGTGCTGAGGGTCAGAGCGATGAATGTCAATATGGAGTAGATGATTCGTTTCATGTCGGGAGCTATTATAGCTAATTAGCCGCAAAATTAACGAAAAATCGTCAAGCTTCCAAGTGTATATGGTGAAAATTATGTCGAACCGGCTCTTATTTCGTTTTTTTTGCTGATTTATTGTCCGCCTAAGCAAAGAACAATAAATTTGAGAATTTGGTTTTGTTGCAACTTTAGCTGAATGTGATTGTTTTTTTAATAAACGGAAACGGATGAATATGAAACACACAATAAAACAGACAATGCTTCTCGGAGCGTTGCTGCTTGGTCTGGTGGTGGCATCCGCCGGTATAGGCAGCAACCGCTGCGACACGGCTGTAGGCATGAAGGCGCCGGTGGTGCAGCTCGACAGGGTTCAGAGTGCGGTGAATGCCGATGAGCTAAAAGGTAAATATGTGCTTATTACATTCTGGACCAGCAGCGATGCGGCATCGCGTGAGGCGATCAACCGCTATGATGCATGGTTCCGTCGGCACCATCCGGCGGATGCACGACTGGTAGGTATAAATTTCGATGACTCGCCGGAGATGTTCGGTGAGATAGTCGCCCGCGACAGTCTGAACGACAACGACCAGTATTATGTTAGCCGTCCGGAGGCAGAGGCCATCTACCGTACCTATCATCTTGAAAAGGGCTACGGCAGCCTGCTCGTGTCGCCTCAGGGCCGAATCGTATGTCATAACCCCACACCGGAGCAGCTCGGCCAGATTCTGTAAGAACCGGCTCTAAAATTTTGCTGTTTGCGGAAAAATGACTATCTTTGCAGTTGAAAAGACAAGAAGGCGCGGCATGGTCGACAATGGCCGCCGTTGCTTTTTTACGCTATGAAAGAAAAAATAGAACGTTCAAGATATGTCAGAAGAAAAAGAAGCCTATAGCGCCAGTAATATCCAGGTGCTTGAAGGTCTGGAGGCTGTGCGTAAGCGCCCGGCCATGTATATCGGCGACATCAGTGCGAAAGGTCTGCACCATCTGGTGTATGAGGTAGTGGACAACTCGATTGATGAAGCTCTTGCGGGTTTTGCAAAGGAAATCAATGTGACAATCAATCCCGATAATTCCATCACAGTAGTGGATGATGGTCGCGGTATTCCCGTCGACCTGCACGAAAAAGAAGGAAAAAGCGCTCTTGAGGTGGTGCTCACAGTGCTGCACGCCGGAGGTAAATTCGACAAGAGCAACTACAAGGTGTCGGGCGGTCTGCATGGTGTGGGCGTCAGCTGTGTCAACGCGCTCTCGACCTATCTCCGTGCCGAAGTGCACCGCGACGGCAAGGCTTATGTGCAGGAGTACAGCTGCGGCAAGCCCACGACCGAACTTCGTGTCGTAGGCACAAGCAGCCATACCGGCACATCAATAACATTCAAGCCCGACGGCAGTATTTTCACAGTGACCGAGTACGACTACAAGACACTTGCCAACCGTCTGCGCGACCTCGCATTCCTGAACGCCGGCATCACCCTGCATCTGACCGATTTGCGCGATGTGGATGAAAATGGCAAACCGCACAGCGAGACATTCCATTCCGACACCGGTCTGAGTGAGTTCGTACGCTATATCGACTCCAACAAGGAGTCGCTTATCGGCGATGTGATACATCTGAATACCGAACGTCAGGGTATTCCGGTGGAAGTGGCGCTGACATATAACAACACCTACAACGAGAATGTCTACTCCTTTGTAAACAACATCAACACCATCGAAGGCGGAACACATCTCACAGGCTTCCGCCGCGGCCTGACCTCCACGCTGAAGAAGTATGCCGAAGACAACAACCTGCTGAAAAACGCCAAGGTGGAAATTTCAGGCGATGACTTCCGCGAAGGTCTTACCGCCGTGATTTCGGTGAAGGTGATGGAGCCGCAGTTTGAAGGTCAGACCAAGACCAAACTTGGCAACTCCGAAGTGGCCGGCGCTGTATCGGCCGCAGTGAGCGAGACTCTCAAGTACTATCTTGAAGAAAATCCGGCCCAGGCCAAGACCATCGTGGCAAAAGTGGTGCTCGCAGCCCCGGCCCGTCATG
>CAMWUD010000253.1 GCA_947177365.1 uncultured Porphyromonadaceae bacterium
CAGACGACGGAGGATACTTCGTACAAGTGGCGCTGGATGGCTCGAAGGTGTATGTGGGCGGCATGATTTATTCTAACCCCGATGCCTGCATGACAGGCGAAATCAGTCCCGACGGCAAGACTGTGACATTCTCGAGCGGCCAGTTTCTGGGAGCATCGCTCGACTGGACATGGAGCTATGTGTATGGCGGTGATTTAGAGGAAATCTGGGATGAAGAATGGGAAGAGTACGTATATATAGTCCATCCGACCGGTGACCTTGTATTCGATTATGATGCCGAGGCCAGACGCATGGTAAGCAAAAACGCATTGGCGATATGCGCCAACGCTTCCGATGATATCGATGAAGTAGAGGCTGTATCATATCTGCCTTCGCTTACATTGGAGCTGCAGCACCGTAATCCGGATGCTGTGCCTGCCGATCCGGATCAGGTCAGCTTCTTAGAGGAATTTGAAGCCTATGGCGCGAATACACTGTATTTTAACATTCCCGAGGTGGATGTGGACGGAAACCTGCTTGAGCCGTCGATGCTATACTACCGCATGTATGTCGACGGAGATGTGTTCACATTCTATGACGACGAATATCTGGGAGTGGATGAGGACGGCCAGGAGCTGCTTTCCGCAAACTTCTCTAACTTCGAAAGCATATACAGCTCAGGCACATATAAGTGCATATATCTTTTCTTCCAAGGTGCCGATGAGGTAGGCGTACAGTCGGTGTATATGCAGCCGACAGACGGCGGCGAACCAAAAGAACTGTGCAGCAAGATTGTGACTGTGTCGACAGCAGGCTTAAGAGATGCTGTTGCCGGTAAATCGGTAAAGTCATCGGTATACTACGACCTTCAGGGACGTCAGGTGCTTAATCCGACAAGCGGATTCTATGTGCGTCGCGATGTGATGACCGATGGCAGCACAGCGGTTGCCAAGGTCATGCTGAGATAATCAAGCTTATTACTTCAAATTCCATGCCGGGGGCTTGTCGTCTGCGGGAAGCCCCCGCTTATATTTCAAGACAATAATGAAAACAAACATATTATTAGTCGCTTGTCTCGGCTTGTCTCTGAGCGCCCATGCGGCCGACAGGCAATTCACATATGCGCAGAACGACGCCGAGGTACAGTATTTCGGCAACTCCAAAGCAGAGACATATGATGTAGCTGTGCGGATTTCCGACCCGGCCCTGGCCGGCAAACAGATTACAGCTGTGACTGTGAGACTCTGCGAAGATGCCACCATAGGCAATCCCCAGGGCTGGATATCGAGCGCTCTGCTGCTGGAGAAAAAGAAAAACGCGCCCGATATAGCGCTTGTCGATGCGTCGGTGTCGGAAGACAATGTCCTTACGGCTGTATTCACCGAACCGTATACTCTCACCGATGCCGGTGTATATGTAGGATATTCAATTACTATTGCAAAGGCAAGCACATTCGGCGACCAGAACCCAAATCCGGTGTCGGCGTCATCTTCGCCCGACGGCATGTATATTCACTCGACACGCACCGACCTGAAATGGACAAGTCTCGCCGAACATGGTGTGGCGAGTACGATGGAGGTGACTCTGAGCGGAGATTTCGCATCTCCGGCGGTAAGTGTGACCGAGGTAGGCGATGTGCGTACCGACGGCAAGTCTCCGACGGTTAAAGTGCCGGTGACACTCTGCAATTATGGCGATGAGGCTGTCGCCAGTCTTGAATATACATGCAGATTCGGTGAAGGCGAGGCGCAGACATCGGAAGTGGCCGCTGAAATTCCGGCCGGATTCGGAGTGTGGCAGACCCTCGAACTGGATGTGCCGACATATGGCGCCACTGCTCCGCTTACAATATCGGTAAGCCGTGTCAACGGAAAGGAAAATACCATGGCCGGCGCATCGGCTACAGGTAGCTATGTGCTGATGGCATTTGTGCCGCAGATGCGTCCGCTGATGGAAGAGTACACCGGTCTGTGGTGCGGATTCTGTCCGAGAGGCTTTGTGGCGATGGAAGAGATGAACCGCCTGCATCCCGATGACTTCGTATGCGTCAGCTATCACTCGAACGGTGGCGGAGATCCGTATAGCGGTGGCGAGCCATTGCAGTATATAGCCGAGTTTCCGAATGAAGTGGATGGATTCCCGCTGGCTTTCTTTAACCGCGAGATGGAACTTGACCCCTATTTTGGAAGCGGAAGCAAACCTATGGGAATACTTGACAACTGGCAGAAGCTACGCCAGGCTGAATGTCCGGCGGACATTAGCGTGGAACTCAGTTGGGCCGATGACCGCCATGACCGTCTGGTGTGCCGCTCTACTACAAAGTTTGTCGAGGATGCCGACGGTACGGCTTATCGGGTGAACTATATAATTACCGGCGATGGTTTCAAGACCAAATATGTCTATACAGATGACGGCAAGGTAGATGTCAAGGCTTCGCTGCTGCTGCTCCAGAGCAATTACTTCGCCGGCGAAGAGTGTGATTATGACAGTGAATTCTGGACACCTTTTATAGAAGGTGGCAAAAAAATAGACAACCTGGTATTCAATGATGTGGCGATGGCACTTAGCCCTATAGCCGGCGAAGAGGCTTTTGATGGCGCGCTGGCGGCAAATACCGAATACACCCACGAATATGAGTTCGACTATGCGAAGATTGTCAATCTGGAACCCCTGGCTGCCGACGGCAGTGGCGGCCCGGCAAATGTATTGCCCGATGACGGCTCTTTGCGCTGTATCGCCGTGC
>CAMWUD010000254.1 GCA_947177365.1 uncultured Porphyromonadaceae bacterium
CATCGGACTGCGCGGTTCTCGCAAGCTACCGCGAGGGTTTCCCGAACGTGGTGATAGAGGCCGGCGCCATGGGGCTGCCTCAGATTGTGACCGACATCAATGGGGCGAACGAGATTATAATCGAAGGCCGCAACGGCACGATTGTGCCGCCACGCGACAGCGATGCGCTTTATCATGCCATGCACCGTATGGTCACGGACTGCGACTTCTGTGCCGCCTGTGCTTCCGAGGCCCGCGGCCTGATTGCGTCGCGCTACGAGCAGAGCTATGTGCGCCGCTGTCTGAAGGAGTTTTACAGGGATATACTGGCATCAGATAAATGATTTCTTTGAATTGTGGAGGCAAGGATGCCTCCACTCCGGGGTTAAAATACAATTTGAACTATGGAGGCAAGGATGCCTCCACTCCGGGCTTTGAATACAACGATGAAATTATACAGGAACTTTTTTAAGCGGGGCATCGACATATTGGCGTCGGGCTCAGCACTGCTGCTGCTGTCGCTTCCGCTTGCGGCTGTCACACTGTGGCTCCATTTCGCCAACAAGGGCGCGGGAGCATTCTTCTTTCAGGAACGACCCGGCAAGGACGGCAAAATCTTCCGTGTGGTCAAGTTCAAGACCATGACCGACGAGCGCGATGCTCAGGGAAATCTGCTGCCCGATGCCCAGCGTCTCACGAAGGTGGGCCGCTTTGTTCGCTCCACCTCGGTCGATGAGCTGCCGCAGCTTTGGAATGTGCTCCGCGGCGACATGAGTCTGATCGGCCCCCGACCACTGCTGGTGCAGTATCTGCCGCTGTACAGTCCGCAGCAGGCGCGCCGACATGAAGTGCGGCCCGGAATCACCGGCTGGGCACAGTGCCACGGTCGAAATGCCATCAGCTGGCAGAAGAAATTCGAACTCGATGTGTGGTATGTCGACAACCTGTCGCTGCTGACCGACTGCAAGGTGGTGCTGACCACAATACGCAAGGTGCTGAAACGCGACGGCATATCGAGCGCCACCTCGGCCACTATGGAATATTTCAATGGAAACAATTAATCTTTTCGGGGCCAGCGGCCACGCCAAAGTCATCATGGATATGGTTGAGGCCCAGGGCGATGCCGTGGGGGTGCTGTACGACGATGCGCCCCGCTGCGATACACTACAGGGGCACCGTGTTCTGCGTGCATCGGACGTGCCGGTAGAAGGTCCGATGATAATCAGCATTGGTTCGAACCGTGTGCGCCGCCTGATTGCGGAGCGTTATCCGCTGCGCTATGCGCGGGCAGTCCATCCGACGGCGCAGGTGGCTGCTACTGCCACTTTAGGCGAGGGTACAGTGGTGATGCACGGAGCCATCATACAGGCGGATGCACGGATTGGCCGTCATTGCATAATCAACACCGGAGCGTCGGTCGACCATGAGTGCCGCATCGGCGACTATGTGCATATCTCGCCCCATGCCACTCTGTGCGGAAACGTGCAGGTGGGCGAAGGAGCCTGGATCGGCGCCGGAGCGACGGTAATTCCGGGCATTACAATCGGTGCGGGCGCGACAGTCGGCGCCGGGTCGGTGGTGGTGAGAGACATTCCTGACGGTGCCACAGCCTACGGAAATCCCTGCCGGGTGAAGTGACCACGGCTCTAAATAAACGTGTCAGCGGCCCGTATCCGATTCGGATACGGGCCGCTCTTAGTTTGTTTATCAGGTTGTTATCTGGCCATAAGCCGGGCAGTCTTGCCGCTGCGGACGATATACATGCCGGAGGCTGGCTTTTGCTGCAGTTGGCGTCCGTAAAGGTCGAAATACTGCATGTCCTGTTCGGCTGTCGGGTCGGCTACCACATCCGATGAACCGGTTATAACGGTGTGTGCCGTCTCCAGTCCATAGATGTTTACGGGCGATGTGGCTGTGAAGGTCACCGAATGGTTTATCTGTGCGTTGTCGGCGTATAATGCCGGAGCACCGCTTGACGCCTGCCAGACATGGGTATTGTCTGTGAGGTCGTTGCGGAATGTACCCGGACTGAGACAGCAGCTGTTCTCCTGCTGGATTATGCTTATTTTGTTGAAACTGATTACTACTTCGCCGGGACGGTAGACTGTACCTACAGTCATGGTGCTGCCTGCATCGGCGCTGACACAGTATTTGCTGCGGCTCGAATCGTAGACGAGGCGTGCGCTTTCAAATTTCACCCAGAGCACTCCGTCGGCGGTTGTGCTTATCTGTTGTCCGCTTATGTCGGTGTGGTTGCCTTCGGTGGGTCGGGCTACAGGTTCACTGCCGGAATAGAGGTTCTCGGCTTTCTGGAAGTCAATGGCTGACGATGCATCGTAGGGTATCCATGTATGGCTGATCTGGTATTGGAATTTTTCTTCTGCCGCGCCTTCGGATGTAAGCGTAAGTGTGACTGTCTCGTCTTTCGAGCCGGGGAGGTATATTTCCTCGCACGGGGCTTTGCCGGAGTCGGACGGGATGGGGTAGGTGTCCAGATTCCCCGACTGGCTTCCGCTGCTGCTTACCATCAGTTCTTCGCCCGGTATTCCGGTGGCGTACAAGGGTGTGCAGGGGTTGTAAAGCCCTTCCGGAAGTGACAGCGAGAGTACGGGCATGCTGCCGTCGGCACTTGTGGTATACGTATGGAACGAGGTGGTCTGTTCGCCAAGGTATTCGGCTACAGCTTTCAGGTGGCAAGTGCTGTTGTCGGCGAGGTGGTATGCGATTGTGGGTATGACT
>CAMWUD010000255.1 GCA_947177365.1 uncultured Porphyromonadaceae bacterium
GTATACTCTCAACGAACAGGCCAAGGCCGACCTCACCCGCTTTGCCGCCAACCTCAAGCAGAACCCCGGCACCGATGTCCGCATCCTCGGCTTCACCGACAACACCGGCTCACTCGCTGTCAACGAAAAGCTCTCCAACGAACGTGCAGGCGCCGTGCTCAGCTTCCTCGCAAACAAAGGCGTGGCTGCCACCCGTATGACAAGTCAGGGTATCCCCATGGCCGACTACGTGGCAAGCAACGACACAGCCGCCGGCCGCGCACAGAACCGTCGTGTGGAAATTTACATCTACGCTTCGCCCGAAATGATTCAGCAGGCCGAAGCCGGAACTCTGCAATAATTTTGGACAGTATCATACTCATAGGCGGCGGCGGACATTGCCGCTCGGTGATTGACGCCGCCGAAAGTGCCGGATTGTGTATCGCGGGTGTTCTCGAACGCCCCGGTGCACAGTCCGGCACTTGCCTCTGCCCCCTGCTGGGCTGCGACGACGATATTCCACGTCTGGCCGCAGCACACAGCTTTGTGATCACTCTCGGCAGCATCACCGACCCGTCGCGCCGCATGGCTCTCTCCGCTCTTGTAAAAGACGCCGGAGGACGGCTGGCCTCCATTGTCGCCTCCACAGCCCGCGTGTCGCCCCACGCACGTATCGGCGAGGGCAGTGTGGTGCTCCACCACGCGCTGGTCAACGCCTGCGCCACTGTCGGCGACAACTGCATCATCAATTCCGGAGCCATAGTCGAACACGACTGCCGCATCGGCGACTTCACCCACATCTCCACCAACGCCACCGTAAACGGCGGCTGCAGAATCGGAGACAGATGCTTCATAGGCAGTGGCTCCGTCATAGCTCAGGGTATCGAAATAGCCGACGACGTAATCATAGGCGCGGGCAGCCTCGTACTTCACAACATAAGCTCTCCGGGTAAATATCACGGCATCATAAAATGAATATACAGATTATAGCTGAAGCAGGTGTGAACCACTGCGGCTCCGCCGACATGGCCCGCCGCATGGTGGATGTCGCCCGAAATGCCGGAGTCGACTATATCAAATTCCAGACTTTCAAGACCGAATGCATCGTGAACCGCTCGGCCCGCCAGGCCGATTACCAGCGGCGGAATCTGGCCGGTCAGTCCGATGACAGCCAGTTCTACATGCTGCGTGCCCTGGAACTGTCGTACGACTCATTCAGTGAGCTGAACGACTACTGCCGCCGGTCCGGCACTCGCTTTCTGTCAACACCGTTCGATTTGCCGAGCATCGACTTCCTTGCCACTCTCGACATGGACTACTGGAAGCTCCCTTCAGGCGAAATCACCAATCTGCCCTATCTTCGCAAGATAGCGGCATACCGCCGCCCGGTGATAATGTCCACCGGCATGAGCACCCCTGAAGAAATAGAGGACGCCATGCGTGTGCTCACCGACGGCGGTCTCGACTGCGGCATGATTACCCTGCTGCACTGCAACACCGAGTACCCTACCCCTATGGCCGATGTCAACCTGCGCGCTATGGAGACACTCCGGCAGCGTTTCGGCACCCGGGTGGGCTACAGCGACCATACCCGTGGCATTGAAGTGGCCATCGCTGCTGCGGCGCTCGGAGCCGAAGTCATCGAAAAGCATTTCACCCTCGACAAAACACTGCCGGGTCCCGACCACGTGGCCTCGCTCGATCCCGACGAACTCACGGCCATGGTGGCAGCCATAAGAAATATCGAAGCGGCTCTCGGCGACGGCTGCAAACGCGTCACCGACTCCGAACGCGCCAACCGCACGGCGGCACGCAAGAGCATCGTGGCCGCCCGCGACATAGCACCCGGCGAGATTTTCTCCGAATCGAACCTCACCGTAAAACGTCCCGGCAACGGTATCTCACCCATGCGTTTACCCGAAATCATCGGACAAGCCTCTCCAAGACAGTTCTTTGCCGACGAGCTGATAGAACTTTAGTCGTTCGGTTTGTGTTATAGGCATATAACGCAAACGAAAACGAAAATGAAACTGACTATTAAAGCATTGATTGCTGCCGGCATACTCTCGCTGATGCCGGCGCTTGCCGATGCGCAGCTGCCTCAGGGCGGTCCCGGCATCGCCGTAGCGGGTTCGGTCAATCCGTCCGAGCTGCCCCAACGCGCACAGGAGTTCCTGCGCAAATACTATCCTCAGCAGCAGTGTGCCTCGCTGGTCAAGGACTTTACCGATAATGAATATGAACTCCGCATGACCGACGGCACCGAGATTTCCTTCACCGCCGACGGACGTATCGACGACATCGAGGCTCCGCGCGGACAGATTCTGCCTCTGGAGGTTGTCAAAGGTCTGTTGCCGGAGAAGAGTTTCAAGCACCTCAACGACAACGGCTATCTGGGTATGGTCAATGAAATCGACTACAAGGCCAACGGCTACAAGGTGTCGCTGAAAACCAACGCTCCCGACGACATCACCTACTCTCTCACCGGCGACATCATCGAAATCGACTACTGACTAACATGAGGCTGTGCCAAATTTACGGCACGGCCTCATATGTTCATAGGGCTATAGACTGACTCTCATAAAAATAATATCAGTTCTAATCTCTATGTCAGTCTCCGATGGTTCCCGTCAGATTGTCAGTTGACTTAAATCAACATCAGGAATGATTGACATAGGGAGTTTATCCTTTATCAAGAAGCCCATATATAATGGTATCGTCAGTATACTTC
>CAMWUD010000256.1 GCA_947177365.1 uncultured Porphyromonadaceae bacterium
TATGTCCATGAGCGACGATAACACGCGTACACTTCCTTCCGGGAATGGGAAGGCGTTTACGTCTATTACGTCATATACTTTGAAGTTCAATGGATTACCTTCGACATTGTCAAGGCCGTCGGTTAGACGGCGCAGACGCTGGGTGTAGGGGTTGTCTTCGCCCGGCACCGGATTGTGGGTGTCCATCCAGTCGACTGATTCCTTTACATATGCAGCCATCTGGGCATCGGTAAGAGTAAAAGCCTGAACGCCTTTCGCGGCGGCATTGATGGCTTTGCCGAGTTTGAGCTGGGCATTTGCCTGAGGACAAACAAAGGAGCCTGCAGCAAGCAGGAGAATACTGAAAATTACTTTTTTCATAAGACTTGAAATAGAAAATTCTCTGCAAAATTACTAATTTTGTGCCGAATAAATGTAGATTTTATGGCTAAAAAATCAAGTGTCAGCGCAGGGCGTTGGATTACAATCGGTTGTGGAACAGCAATGCTTATAATGGCGGGGGGCGGAATTTTAGTGTTCGCCGACCATACGGTCATCAATTTTTATATATGGTTCGGCGTTATGCTGGCTCTCGGAGTCCTTACGTCCGGTCCGTGCATGCGTTTCTGGCGCTGGCTCTTAGGAAGTATCCGGCGTTTCTGGATGGTGCTGGCGCATACGGTCACGTTCACACTCGTGTTGTCGGCTTTGCTGCTCGGTGTGAATTACCTTGGTGTCGAGTCCGGAAGTCTGCCGCAGGAGAAGGCTGTGGTGGTACGTAAATATTCTGAGACCCGCTATCACAGCAAAAGAGTGGGGCGCCGCACTTATTCGCGGGGCGCCCCTTATAAGGTGTATAAGATGGAAGTCGAGTTCGCCGATGGACTGAAAAGAGACTTTCCTCTTGTGCGCGAGCGCTATGGCCGGATTCATAAGGGCGATACTATACTCGTTGGCCGTGGCCGCGGGATTCTCGGTATGCCTGTGATTGACGTTCGTTGACCGGCTGGCTGCTTTCAGGCGGCTTGCACCGGAGACGGGGGCTGTAGACCCTCAGTCTCCGGTGAAAGCTGCGTGCTGCGCGCGGGGCGGCTTGTCAGCCGCAGTGGAAATGACGACGTACCATATCGAGCATGGCATCGGTATCGGCTTTGGCAGCGGCAATCTCAGCGCTGTCGTAGGAGCGCAAGCGGCGCAGTGTAGAGTCTATAAGACGTTTCGGCATGACTCCTTTTTCTTCAAAAATATCGCGGACGGCTTCAAGGCGGTCGGCCGAGTCTGCGCAGTCGACAGGCAATGTAGCCAGACGTTCGCTTTTGGCAGCGTTTTCGGCTTTGTGTATATCTACGTCCACGTATGTGTTGGCGGCTGTCTCAAGTCCGTCGGGCATCTCGAAGCCATGGCGCAGAGCTATGGCCAGACCGGCGAGCAGTGTGTACACGTCGGCGGAGCCGTCGGCGTTGCGTATCTCGAAAGTCTGTTTCTGACGGGGATCGACTTCACCTGCTGTCCGTGAACCCGGATTGAGCATGGCGCACATGTCGCCTGTGGCTGTCCAGCCGAGCGGCACGCGTACCAGCACCGAACGGTTGCGGTCGCCCCAGCATACTGCCGTGGGGGCTTCCTGATGGGGTACGAGGCGGAAATATGAGGTGGGGTTGGTGTTGCCGAAAGCGGTAAGCGCCGGTGCCAGATTCATCAGTCCGGCTATTCCGCGGCGGGCCTGGTCGCTGAGACGGCCGTCGCTGTCGGTCATCACGCTGTGTCCGTCGGAGTCTACAAGACGGATGTGCACATGCAAGCCGCTACCGGCTTTTCCGACGGTGATTTTCGGGGCGAAAGTCACATCGAGACCCTCACGCATGGCCTGGTTGCGTATCACCCATTTGGCAACGGCGAGCTGATCGGCCGCAGCGCGGGCATCAACAGGCAGGAACTCGATTTCGTTCTGCTCGTATATCTTGCCGTCAAGCGTGAAATTGCCTACTTCAGAATGGCCGTACTTGATCAGGCCTCCGGTGGAAGCTATGAGCCGCATGCAGCGGGTACGGAAATCATTGAATTTCGCGAACGGACCCGACTCGTGGTAGCCTTTCTGGTCGCGTGCGGGGAAGTCGCCGTTGTCCGGAGCTATCACATAATATTCAAGCTCGCCCATGGCCTGGAACTGCAGGCCGGTAGTGGCGGTGAACTCGCGGCAGGCGTGGTCGAGGATGTGTTCGGGCGAACCTTCCACCGGCTTGCCGTCTTTGTCGAAATAGCTGCAGAGCATTGTCAGAGTAGGCAGCGGCGCGAAGGGGTCGACGAATGCGGTGCTGAATCGTGGCAGCACATAGAGGTCGGAGTTTCCGGCTTCTACAAAGTCGAACAGTGAAGAGCCGTCAACGCGTTCGCCGAGCGACAGTATGGTTTCCAGATAAGAGTAGGAGTTGATTACGAAGTTTAGGGTTTTGAGACGTCCGTCTCCGGCGGGATACATGAAATTTACCATTTCAATTCCGTTGTCGGAGATGAAGCGGATGATGTCGTCTTTAGTAAATTCCGCTGCGGGCTTGTGCAGGAAGTCCACCACAGCGTTTTTGTTCATCAGTATGTCGCTGTTCATGATATAGTTGTTGTTTCGTTTCGCTCCGGTTCCCGACGACAGGTAGTCGCGCACTGCATATACGCTGCCGTACAGGGCGGGTGGCGGAAAAGAGGGTATAGTATATAAAGA
>CAMWUD010000257.1 GCA_947177365.1 uncultured Porphyromonadaceae bacterium
TTACACCTCTCGATATAGCACGGAGCATCAGCCCCCGTCTGGCACAGGATGTGCTTGCGGCTTCGGTCAATGGTCAGGAGTGGGATCTCAGTCGCCCGGTGACTGAAGATGCCGCCATAAAGCTTTTTAAATGGGAAGATGCGGAAGGCAAGCATGCCTTCTGGCACAGTAGCGCCCATTTGCTTGCCGAAGCACTGCAGGAACTGTATCCCGGTGTGAAGTTCGGTATAGGTCCGGCTATCGAAAACGGCTTCTATTACGATATAGACACCGGTGACACCAAACTTACCGATGCCGATTTCTCGAAAATCGAGCAGAAAATGCTCGAGCTTGCCCGCAAAAAAGAAGATATTGTCCGTGCCGACATCAGCAAGGCTGATGCCTTGAAGTTCTTCGGCGACCGCGGCGAGACTTATAAATGCGAGCTTATAGCTGATCTTGAAGATGGAAATATCACCACTTATACACAGGGAGCCTTTACCGACCTGTGCCGTGGTCCGCATATTCCCAATACAGCGCCCATCAAGGCGGTGAAAGTGACATCGCTTGCCGGAGCTTATTGGCGAGGCGATGAAAAGCGTCCGCAGCTCACCCGTGTCTATGGCGTCAGCTTCCCTAAAAAAGCGATGCTTGACGAATATCTTGCAATGCTTGAGGAGGCAAAGAAGCGCGACCACCGCAAGCTCGGCAAGGAAATGGAACTGTTCGCATTCTCGCAGAATGTAGGCGCAGGCCTGCCGCTGTGGCTCCCCAAAGGTGCCGCTCTGCGCGACCGTCTCGAGCAGTTCCTCCGCAAGATTCAGAAGCAGTACGGCTATCAACAGGTGATCACACCCCATATAGGCAATAAGAACCTGTATGTCACTTCAGGCCACTATGCCAAATACGGAAAAGATTCGTTCCAGCCCATACATACCCCCGAAGAAGGCGAAGAGTATCTGCTTAAGCCCATGAACTGTCCGCATCACTGCGAGATATTCCGTACGTCGCCTCGCAGCTATCGCGAGCTGCCTCTGCGTCTTGCCGAATTCGGTACGGTATATCGCTATGAGCAGAGCGGCGAGCTGCATGGTCTGACCCGAGTTCGCGGCTTTACGCAGGACGATGCGCACATATACTGCGCCCCCGACCAGATCAAGGACGAATTCCTCAAGGTAATGGATATCATATTCTATATATTCAAAGCCTTGAAATTTGAAAACTTTGAAGCACAGATTTCGCTCCGCGACCCCAATAACAAAGAAAAATACATAGGAAGCGACGAAAACTGGCATATGGCCGAACAGGCCATCATCGAGGCTTGCGCCGAAAAAGGACTCAATGCCCGCACCGAACTCGGAGAGGCCGCTTTCTACGGACCGAAACTCGACTTCATGGTAAAGGACGCCATCGGCCGCCGCTGGCAGCTCGGAACCATTCAGGTGGACTACAACCTGCCCGAACGTTTCCAGCTCGAATACACCGGCGCCGACAATCAGAAGCACCGTCCGGTGATGATACACCGCGCGCCCTTCGGCTCGATGGAGCGTTTTGTGGCCGTGCTGCTGGAGCACACAGCCGGCAAATTCCCGCTCTGGCTGGCGCCTGACCAGGCCGTGGTACTCCCCATAAGCGAGAAATTCAACGACTATGCTTATGAAGTGGCCAAAGAACTGGCAAAAGACGATGTCCGCGTGACAGTAGACGACCGCAACGAAAAAATCGGTCGTAAAATCCGCGACAATGAGCTCAAACGCATACCCTATCTGCTCATCGTGGGCGAAAAAGAAGCCGAAAATGGCGAAGTTTCCGTAAGAAAACAGGGCGAAGGCGACCAAGGTTCGATGAAAATTGCTAACTTTGCAGAACTTATTACAAGCGAAGTCAACCAACAAATCAACCAATAACACTGAATGGAGAAAAAACCCTTTAACCCCGCCTATAGGCCGCCACGGCCGCAAGGCAACAATGGCCCGCGTCAGCCTCAGCGACGCAACGACCGCAACAACAATGCGCCCAATGCCATAAACGAATACATCCGCGCTCGCGAAGTACGTCTGGTGGGCGACAACGTTACCCCGGGTATATACACCATTCAGGAAGCTCGCCGCATTGCCGAGGAACTTGAACTCGACCTCGTGGAAATCAGTCCTACCGCCGAGCCGCCGGTCTGCAAGATACTTGACTATCAGAAATATCTGTATCAGCAGAAGAAAAAGGCAAAGGAAATCAAAGCCAAAGCCACCAAGGTGGTGGTGAAGGAAATCCGATTCGGCCCCCAGACCGACGACCACGACTACAACTTCAAGCTCAAGCACGCGGTAGGATTCCTTCAGGAAGGAGCCAAGGTGAAGGCATATGTGTTCTTCAAAGGCCGCTCGATTCTGTTCAAAGAGCAAGGCGAGGTACTGCTCCTGCGTTTTGCAAACGACCTTGAAGACTACGGAAAGGTAGAGCAGATGCCGGTGCTTGAAGGCAAGCGCATGATTATAATGCTCTCGCCCAAAAAGAAATAAGAAAAAATGCAGCCGCCACGTGTGGCGGCTGCGTCCAACAACCTACGACCTGTGTCACGTGTGACATGGTCTCATATACGAATTAATAAATCAAAGTACAACAACAATGCCCAAGATTAAAACTAACTCCGGTGCCAAAAAGAGGTTCGCCCTTACCGGATCAGGAAA
>CAMWUD010000258.1 GCA_947177365.1 uncultured Porphyromonadaceae bacterium
GCGGCGAAATATGCCGTTGCATCGGCACGGCATGGACGCGGACGCCTTCGCGTGTGGCCACACGTTCCAGTTCCTCACCGGGCGAAGACACCGCCACCACCTCATAGCCCTCGTCCTGCCGGAGTTCGCGAAGCAAATCGCGGCAGAAGACGTCAAGCGACAAAGGAATCGTGGATGTACGTATGATTTTAGTTTTTCCCATGATTGAAAACTGATTCAGAAATTATTTTTCTTTGAGCCACGTTCTGCAATCTTTGAAGAAGGCGCAGACTATTATTATCAGCAAAATACCTATGGGGAAAGCTGCGATTATCGTCACGCCCTGCAGACTATAAAGCGAATTTTCGGCAAACAGCAGAGCTATGGGAAGAAGAATAAGCATTATGCTCCAGAATCCGCGTATGCTTCGTGATGGCTCTTCATCCGGTGATATTTTCTTATAGCTGTACGATGAAGCCACATATGTGATGCCATCGAGTGTGGTACTGTAGAATGCTATCATTGTTATCACCAGCAACAACAGCGCGAGAGCCGGAAGCGGCAGTGTGTCGAATATCATCAGTATGGCATCATACATCTCGCCGCCGTTACCGATAAATCCTATGGCATCGATGTTTTCGTGCAGTTGCCGCGACAGTCCGTAGCCGCCGAGTATGATAAATGACATGTATGTGCCGGCCAGCCCCCAGCCGAATGTACCGTATACCACATTGCGCAGAGTACGCCCTTTTGAAATCAGGGCTATGAAGAACGGCGTGGCCACACACCATACAAGCCAGTAGGCCCAGTAATATACAGTCCAGTTCTGTGCAAAACCGTTTTCACGCATCGGATCCATGTATGTTGAAAGAGCCGCGAAGTTCTGTATCATGTTCCCAAGCGACTGGAATCCGTTCTCTACAATGAAGCGGGTCTCACCGCCAAGGAATAGGAAGTAGAACAATATGGCGAAGAACAAATAGGAGCATATACCGGCCAGACGGCTTATGCCCTTGACTCCGAAAAGCACGGTAAAGGTGTAGACGGCACATATGAGTAACAGCACCAGTATGGTCACCGTAGTATTTACATCAAAACCAAATACCGATCCCATGGCCTTGGTCAGCAACGGCGTGGCAAGCGA
The DNA here is from genome assembly GCA_947177365.1 of uncultured Porphyromonadaceae bacterium. Lineage (GTDB taxonomy): Bacteria > Bacteroidota > Bacteroidia > Bacteroidales > Muribaculaceae > CAG-873. Next base: position 1,124 of record CAMWUD010000258.1, read on the forward strand.
AAAAGTCGTTGCGGTGGCACAGACAACAGCGAATATGGCCGTAACATCTATCAACTTACCCCAGAAGCCGTTGACTTTGTCGCCGAGCAGCGGACGGCAGGCTTCGGAGAAGCGCTGTCGCTGACGTTTGCGCACATGCATCATAAATGCGAAGCATACAGCGAGAATCACGTAGAAGCCCCAGGCCAAAGGCCCCCAGTGGAAAAGCGTGAATGTCTCGGCCCACATCTGAGTGCCACCCAGTTCCTGCACATGCTGTTCACCGCCGTACAACGCCCACTCTATCAGCGAGTAGAACATTATGTCGGCCGCCATGGTAGAGGTGAAAATCATGGTGCCCCAGCGGAAATTGCTGAAAGCCGGGCGGTCGCAGTCGCCAAGGCGGATATTGCCGTATTCCGGCTTCATGGCCACATAGAGGGCGCAGACCACACTTCCGATAGCCACCAGCGGATAATACAGGCCTATACTGTTGCCGAAAAAGTCGCGGAGTGAATCAACCGTTTCCTTCGATTGCTCCGGCGCAATCATAAAAACACCCATTAGCGCCACTACGATGGCGAACGGTATCAGCATGGTTGTCCAGTCTATTCTGTTTCTGTCGGTTTTCATTTTCTTTTTATCTTTTGAATATTGCCTATTGCCCTGTTGAAACGGTCTATGCCGTATGAGCCGAAGTCGTCGCCTTTTGCTTCCTTGATCACTGTCCACTGAGCCCACAGGCAATCCCAGAGAACCTGGTAACAGAGAATCTTTTCTTTAGCGGTCGGCGGTACATCTCCATTGAAATACTTCTCGAGAATATAGTCTTCGTTTTCGGGTTCGAATCCGGCTTCGATGAACAGAGCCGCGAAATCGGCCATCGGGTCGTTCATTCCGGAGTATTCCCAGTCAATCAGATATATGGTGCCGTCGGCGGCCTTGATGAAGTTTTCGTAAAGTGCATCGTTGTGGCAGGGTTTGAGGTCGATGCCGAGTGTATTCAGATAATCTTCAAGCTCCATCACCTGCGGACGCAGTTCATCCCATCCGTCGTACATTGATGCACCTGACGATTCTATCAGCCGGTCATACTTCTCGATTTCAAGAAATATGTTGAACTCGTTTTTCAGTCTGACGTGCGAATCATGCACCGTTCGGTATATACGGGCAATTTTGCGCATGTTGTCATGACGTTGTATGGTGGCAGCGTTAAGCGTCTCGGCGTTTTCGATGAAGTCGGCCAGTTTCACACCGGTAGTCGGGTTGAAATACCGTATCGGCGGGTTCACTCCCATGCGGCAGCTCTGCAGGGCATTGTATTCTTCGTTGACACGTTCGACCATGCCTTCCGAACCGTTTCCGGGAACCCGCAGCACATAGCTTGCGCCTTCAAAGTCGACCCGGAAGTTCTTATTGCTCATGCCTCCGATTTGCCTGATTTCCGCTGTCGAGACATCTTTTCCGGGGAAAATCTCACGCAGATGGCTAAGGAGGTTTTCAAGGTCGAAGGGGTTTTCTTTACGGCGGAGCGTGCGGTATGTAGTATTCCGGAG
>CAMWUD010000259.1 GCA_947177365.1 uncultured Porphyromonadaceae bacterium
ACATCACTCCGCTCGAAGCCGGACTGGGAATGTTCGTGAAACTCGACAAGGATTTCATTGGCCGCGACCGGCTCGCAACCCAGAAAGCCGAAGGCCCCGCACGCAAAGTGGTAGGTCTGGAAGTCGATGGCATGGCTATCCCGCGCCACGGCTACGAAGTGCTCGACGCTTCAGGCAACGAGGTCATAGGTCATGTCACCACCGGATACCGCTCCATCACCTTGGGCAAGAATCTGGCCATGGCTCTGATCGATGCCTCACACGCGGCTCTGGGTTCGGACGTGATGGTTCGCGTACGCCGCAAGGTATTCCCGGCCAAAGTCATCAAAAAACGCTTTTATACACCAAACTATAAAAAATAACCCTTAAAAATTCTTCAGAAATGAATCTCTATTTTCTTCCCTCTCATGAATATGCCCGCGTAGAAGGCAACATAGCATATATCGGCATCAGCGAATACGCAGCTCACCAGCTCGGCAACGTAGTATACGTCGACATGCCCGAAACCGACACAGACATCGAAGCCGGTGAAGACTTCGGCGCCATAGAGAGCGTCAAAGCCGCTTCCGACCTCTTCTCGCCCGTCAGCGGCGCCATCATCGAGGTGAACGAACTCCTGCTCGACAACCCCCGTCTGGTCAGCGAAGCCCCCATGACCAACTGGATCATCAAAGTGGAAATGACCAACCCCGACGAACTCAACGACCTGCTGACCCCCGAGGCTTACGCCGAGCAGTGCACTAAAGAATAAGCGGCCATGAACTACCTGCCCCATACTCCTCAGGACATAAGCCTGATGCTGGAGCGCTGCGGGGTGTCTTCGATCGACGACCTCTACGCCGACATAGACCCCTCGCTGCGATTCAACGGCGACTATGACCTGCCGGAAGCCATGTGCGAGTCGGAAATCCGCCGCTTTTTCAGCGGTCTCTCGGCCAAAAACCGCACCCTGACCTGCTTCGCAGGCGCCGGCTTCTACGACCACTACACGCCTGCGGCAATTGATTCGATTCTCTCCCGCAGCGAATTTCTCACAGCATACACTCCCTATCAGCCGGAAATCTCCCAGGGCACACTGCAGTACATCTTTGAATACCAGACCCTGATGACCCGTCTCACGGGCATGGAAGTGAGCAATGCATCGATGTACGACGGCGCGACCGCCACAGCCGAAGCCATGCTCATGGCCGTGAGCAACAGCCGCCGCAAACGCCGAGTGCTGATTTCCGCCACCGTAAACCCCGCCGTGGCCGCCGTAGTGGGTACTTACGCCCGCTGGCAGAATATTGCGCTCGAAGTGATTCCCGAACACCGGGGCGCCGTGATGAAGGAGGAATTCGAAGCCATGATGGAAGCCGGCGATGTGGCCGGTGTAATCGTGCAGACCCCCAACTACTACGGCATACTCGAAGATTACGAAGGCTGGGCCGACATATGCCACCGCCACAAGGCTCTGCTGATCATGAACGCTCCGGCCTCGGCTCTGGCCGTGATTCGGACACCCGGTGAATGGGGTGCCGACATAGCCTGCGGCGACGCCCAGTCGCTGGGCATGCCGCTCAACTACGGCGGGCCCTATCTCGGATACATATGCACCGGCAAATCGCTCATCCGAAAGATGCCCGGACGTATCGTAGGCGCTACCACCGATGAAAACGGCGAGCGTGTGTTTGTGCTCACCCTTCAGGCCCGCGAGCAGCACATACGCCGCGAAAAAGCCACATCGAACATCTGTTCAAACCAAGGCCTTATGGCTCTGCATACCGCCGTATACCTGTCGCTGATGGGCCCGGAAGGCATGCGCAGAGTAAACGCTCTCGGCGCTGACGGCCTGCGGCGGCTGGCCGACGGTCTGGCCGACTCCGGCGTCATGTCACTGATGTACCCCGAACGTCCGGTTCTCAACGAAGCACTGTTCAAGGTGGCCGACGGCTTTACGCCTCAGCAGATTGTCGACGCATGCAAGGCCGCCGGCATTCTCGCAGGTGTGACTGTGGGCGACGACGGACTGCTTGTAGCCGTGACCGAAAACCGCACACTCGAAGAAATTGACTTATATATATCCACCGTCAAATCACTGAAGTCATGAACAGCCAGCTATACGACAAACTCATATTCGAGTATTCCAAGCCCGGCCGACAGGGCTTCAGCCTGCCCGCACGCGACTGCTCCGCAGCTCTCGACGCAATACCTGCCGGACTTCGCCGACAGGAAGCCCCGCGTCTGCCGGAAGTCGACGAACCGACCGTAGTACGCCACTACACCAACCAGAGTACCAACAACTTTGGTGTGGACACGGGATTTTATCCCTTGGGGTCATGTACGATGAAGTACAATCCCAAAATCAACGAGGCCGTGGCCGCCGACCGCACTATCGCGTCGCTCCACCCGGCCCAGCCTGCCGACACTGTGCAGGGCGCTCTTGAGCTTTACCGGCGTCTGGAACGCGCGCTTTCGTCGATCGGCGGCATGTCGGAATTCACCCTCAACCCCTTCGCGGGCGCCCATGGCGAGCTTACCGGCCTGATGGTAATCAGAGCCTACCACAACAGCCGCGATGACTTCGGACGGCAGGTGGTGATTGTGCCCGACTCGGCCCACGGCACCAACCCGGCCTCGGCGGCTGTGGCC
>CAMWUD010000260.1 GCA_947177365.1 uncultured Porphyromonadaceae bacterium
AAAATGAGGCCGGGAATGCCCTTTCTCCGTTGCCTGGCTGTGTGGCGTAGGTGTATTTTGCAGCCAGCGCGTAGGTGTGCTGATAGGCGAAGGCGGGCATGTTGTTGATCATTCCGGCGAGGTCGCTGCGGTAGCGCTGCGAGCGGAAGGCCATGTTGTCGCTGCGCTTCACCTTCACGAGGGCGCTCAGTCCGGTTTTTGTATACGTACCGGTAAGCATCAGAGCGGAGCCGTTGCGGTAGATGTATCCGTTGTCGAACGACGGGTCCTGACTTTTCCAGGCATATTCGGCGTCAACGCCCCATGACTTGCGCTGAATATGGGTGCGGAAGTCAAATGCGCTTACATAGCGCGGAACGTTCAGGCGATATGATGTGCCTGCGACCTCAGGCGGCGAAAGCAGTGAATAGCCTTCGTGTTTGAGCACATAGCTGCCGCCGACAGTCCAGTTGAGGTTGTAGTCCTGCATGGCCTTGGAGTATTCGCTGAGGTCGAGTTCCAGATTGGCTCCGTAGACCTGGTCGGATGTGCGGGCGTCGCCTTGGGGTTCGTTGCTGTCGAAGCCCTCCATGGATTTTCCCCAATACCAGTAGGTGCGCTGGGTGCCGCCGAGCAGCGTCAGACGCATGCCGGGCACGGAGTTGATTTTCAGACGTGCGCCGCGCAGACTGTTGTCGACGCCGAGCGAGCGCTCTTCATAGGTGCGGAATATGAATCCGCTGCCGAACTGGTCGTAGAAGTCGCCTACGGTGAGCTCCACACCTTTGTATTTGCCTTTGGCATATACGTTCGGGATACCGTATCCGCCGAAGCCGGGGTCATAGCCGGGGAGGGGGAATTTCATGTACTCGAAGCGGACACCGGCATCGACATAGCGGCTGATCATGTTCAGGTCGGCATATGTGTTGAAGAGTATCTTGTGTTCGTCGGGCTTGAGTCCGATTGCATCATCGCCTTCGGGGAACAGCACATCGGCCTGCACACTGCCGTGGAGCGCGAAGTCAGAGCTTTTTTTTGCCTTAGGCTGCTCCTGGGCAGCAGCACTTATGCCAACGGCCGCCATGGTGGCGGCTGTCAGCAGACGTAGCGTTTGTTTTGCCATGCTTGGGTTTGCGGATTATTCTGAGATTGAACGGATTTTCTCGATGATTTCGTTCTCGCCGCCTTCGGTGTAGCCTGAGTGCGACATTACCATGTTTCCTTTGCCATCGAACACCAGCACGTGGGGGATGTTCTGGATACCGAAGGCACGTTTGAAGTCTTCGTTGCTGTCGAGCAGCACTTCGTATTCCCAGCCTTCAGAGGCTACAAGGGCTTTTACTTCGGGGGCGTCCTGCGCATCGTCGATGCTTACGGCATAGAGCTTCATACCGGTTTCGTCCTGCCAGTCGGGATAGACATCGGCTATGGCCTTGAGCTCGCGCTGACAAGGTTTGCACCAGGTTGCGAAGAAACTGATTACGAATGGATTTCCGTCGTTGCTGAGAGTAGCTGTGTCGACAGTCTTGCCATTGATGTCTTTGAGCTGCACGCCGGGCAGCTGAGCCGATACACCCATTGTGCAGCATACCAGCAGCACCAGGGCGGAGAGTGATTTGATTAGCTTGTTCATAAGCGCTGTTAGGAATAGTTGGTGGAGACCGGCGGCTTTCTTCCGCCTGCCTTTATGATTGGGTTATTATTAGCCGCTGCGGCTATTGAGGTCAAAGTTACACTTTTTTATATACATAAGCAAAAAAAAAGCCCCAAAAGGAGCTTTTTTTTATGTTTTCTGTCCTTATTGCCGTGCTACGCGACCTATCTGCACTTACTTTTTGTATCTTGCATAGGCATTAGCCAGCTTGGTATGGTAGCCTCTGGAGGCGTAGCCCGGACCGTTGTAGCCACTGGCAAAACGGCGCCAGTCGCGCTTCTTCAGCGACGGCAGCAGCCCGCTGCTGACTATGAACTCGGCGAAGAGTTCGAGCTGGTCGCGTTCCGACCGGCTCATCAATCTGACGAATTCTTCCGGCGAGGCGGCTCCGCACTTTTTCCAATTGAAGCCTCCAATCTGGAACATTCCCCAGAAAGTGCCTTGTATGGCCGTGAGCGAGTCGATTTCCATGGCTGCGTCGAGCCGTGCCTGCTGGGCGGCCTGCTGGCTGCCGTAGCGGCGTGCGTCGGGACGTGCGAACACCACGGAGTGGCTCTTGCTGTATTTGCCGAGCGACACCTTGTTGCGCTGAGCCATGCGGCGGAATACCGTCAGGTCGAAATTGATGACCGGATGACCTTCCGACCAGAAGCCCTGCTGTGTGCGTCCGGCCTCGATTTCCACCACGGCCTTGATGGCGGCTATCTCAACACCGAGTTCAGCGGCTACTTCTTCGTAATCGCGTTCGGTGAGCCGTCCGCTACGTTCTTCAGGCGATGAGTACAGCCATACTGTGTCGCCTTCCGACACTACGAAATCCTGTCCGCTGCCATCGCGTTCCACCGGCAGGTCATCGACCGGCAGATGGGTGACCACCTCGTGGGGGGCCGAGGGGGCGGGGGCCCCGGGGAGAGGGTGGTGGGGTAGAAACTGCCGATGGTAGAAGTAACAGAGCTGTGGCAGGAGTATCTGGATCAAAAGAATACAAG
>CAMWUD010000261.1 GCA_947177365.1 uncultured Porphyromonadaceae bacterium
GTATATAAAGAGGGTATAGTATAAAAATTTAAGGTGAGGCGAAGTTAGGCATTAGTAGCGAGAAAACAAACAATAAGCCTCATATTTAACAATATTTTGCTAAATGAAAATTGTTGGATAATAAAAGAGACAAAAAATTTGGACATATCACAATAATATAATAACTTTGTGGACGATGAAGAAACTCTATCTCATATTATCTCTGGCAGTCATGATGCTCGGCAGTGCGCGGGTGTCTGCTGTGGCCATGTCCGAGCCCTATGTGCAGGAGGCCGTTGCCGAAGCTGTGGAGTTTTCTGTGCGAGGTCATCAGCTTGACATTATAAACAACAGCGATGATTCGCGGCAGGTAGTCATATATGCCTTGACCGGTCAGGTGGTGAAGCAGCTCGAAGCTCATCCGGGCACTACTACCGTAGAGCTTGGAGCCGGATACTACATCGTGAAAGTAGAGAAGCACAGCAAGCGGATTGTGATACGCTGATACGGCAAGGCATCCCTCAGGCTGCCTGCACTATATATCGATAGCCAATCTAAATTAATATCATACTTGCCCTTTGAGACGGGCGACACAACTACATGAAACTTACTTTTATGCAACTCTGCACTGCGGCTATGCTTTTCAATGCCGCATCGGGAGTGCCTGCGTTGGCACAGACCGAATATCAGGACGAAAGATACGCATCCTGGCCTACTTACAACGGACAGGATCTCGAACTGACCGTGAACGACAGCGGAACGCACTTCGCGCTCTGGTCGCCCGAGGCGCAGGAGGCCCGGGTGCTGCTGTATGACAGCGACAGAAACACTCCGGCCACCGTCACCCTTGCCATGATCAAGGGCGGCAATGGAGTCTGGCGGGTGTCGGTGCCTGAAAAGCTCTATGGCAAATTCTATACATTTCAGATACGTCATCAGGGAAAGTGGCTCGACGAGACTCCCGGAGTCTGGGCCAAGGCAGTAGGTACGAACGGCCTGCGTGCTGCAATCATAGATTTCGACAGTACGAATCCGGAAGGTTGGGCCGAGGACAAAGGTCCCGAAGTAGCCAGCATCACAGATGCGGTTCTCTATGAAATGCACCACCGCGATTTCAGCGTGCACCCCAGCAGCGGCATAGTCAACAAGGGCAAGTTTCTTGCATTGACCGAAGAGCAGACCCGTTCGACTGCCGGAGACCCTACTGGAATAGAGCATCTCAAACAGCTGGGCATAACACATGTACACATATTGCCGAGCTACGATTACAACTCCGTTGACGAGTCGAACCTGCCGTCGAACCAGTACAACTGGGGCTATGACCCATACAATTACAATGCGCCGGAAGGCAGCTATTCGACAAACCCGGCAGACCCTAAGGCCAGAATCAGGGAAATGAAAGAAATGGTGCAGGCTCTGCACAATGCCGGAATAGGAGTGGTGATGGATGTGGTCTATAATCATACAGCCAACAATGATGACTCCAACTTCTCACTGACAGCCCCCGGCTATTATTACCGCCACCGTCCCGACGGCAGCTACAGCGATGCCTCCGGTTGCGGCAACGAGACTGCCTCAGACCGCCGGCAGATGCGCGACTACATAGTCAACTCGGTGAAATACTGGGCAGAGGAATACCATATCGATGGTTTCCGCTTCGACCTTATGGCCATACACGACATCGAGACCATGAACGAAGTGGCTGCTGAACTGAAAAAAATCAATCCCTCGATTTTTGTATATGGCGAAGGCTGGACCGCCGGCGACTCGCCGCTGCCCGCCGAACGTCGCGCTTTGAAAGAGAATGTGGCCAAAATGGACGGAATCGCTGTGTTCTCCGATGATATCCGCGATGCAGTCAAAGGCCACTATTCAAATGCCGAGGACCGAGGATTCGCTACCGGAAAGCCCGGCAACGAGGAGACTGTGAAAATCGGCATCGTGGCATCGACCGCACATCCCCAGGTTGATTACAGCAGGGGCAACAATTCTAAATTCGCCTATGCCTCGGCTCCGACTCAGATAATAAACTATGTGAGCTGTCACGATGACCTCACACTCACCGACAAGCTGGCTAAATCTATGCCCGGCTCGACAGAAGACCAGCGCCAGCGTGCCGCCCGTCTGGCACAGACAATCGTACTTACATCTCAGGGTACTCCGTTTATCTTCGCCGGAGAAGAAGTGTTCCGCGATAAGAAGGGCGTGCATAATTCATATAAGTCGCCCGATTCCATCAATGCCATTGACTGGAACCTGAAGCAGAAGAATGCCGATCAGTTTGAATACTACCGTCAGCTGATTCGTCTGCGCAAGGAGCATCCGGCGTTCCGTATGACCACCGCCGCCGACATAGCCCGTCATCTTGTATTCGACAAGGAGAACCGTCAGAATGTGGTCAGCTACTCTCTCAAAGACCATGCCAACGGCGACTCTTGGAAAGAAATCAAACTGGTGTTCAACGGCAATACCGAAGCTGTGACTGTGAATATCCCCAAGGGTGACTGGACGGTTGTGGCATACGAC